>CALBRY010000124.1 GCA_937927665.1 uncultured Chloroflexota bacterium | reverse complement strand
CGATGTACGACCACGTGTATGACATTGTTGAGCGAGAACAGAAGACTTTGATTTTCGGCGGCACACGCGGCGGCATCGAAGAACTAGCTGTTCAACTTCGCGATATCGCTGAAGATCGCAAAGCGCCGAATATCTTTCACGTGCATCACGGCATGATCGCTGCACCGCTGCGAGAGTCGGCAGAGGACGCCATGCGCGATCCTGATCAGCGGGCATGTACGCTGGCGACACTCACGCTGGAATTGGGGATCGACATCGGCGCGCTCGATCAAGTCCTGCAAGTCAACGCCACCAGTTCTGTATCCAGTTTTGTGCAGCGGCTTGGGCGTTCTGGGCGGCGGGCGGGACGTCCGGCGAGAATGTTCTTCTATACGATCGAAAAGCATGTTGAAGATGACGCTTCACTCGGTCGGCGCATCCCTTGGGATTTATTGCAGACGATTGCCACGATCCAGTTGTATGTTGAGGAGCACTGGGTCGAACCACCGCACATTCCACAGCTTCCGCTCAGTTTGCTCTATCACCAGACGATGAGTACGGTCGCGGCGGCAAATGAACTGACTCCGGCGCAGCTTGCCGAAGCCGTGCTCACCCTTTCCCCCTTTCAGCATGTGACGCTGGATCAATACCGCGAACTCCTCCGCCATTTGGTCGCTATCGATCATCTTCAGCAAACGGAGACGAACACGCTGATCATCGGCATGGCAGGCGAACGAGTCGTCAACAGCTATTGGTTCTATGCCACGTTTCAAGATGATGTAGCGTATCAGGTACGCGAAGGCTCACGCGAGATCGGGTACGTGCAGGGAGAGCTGCAAGAAAATGCGTTGATCCGGTTGGCGGGTTATGTGTGGAAAGTGCTGCGGGTTGAGACAGATCAGCGCCTGATCTTCGTTGAACGCTCGAAGGGGCGCGCCGATAACGTGTGGACAGGGGGAGAGCGTGAGGTACATGGTCGCATTCTCAACCGTATTCGGAAGGTACTCAGTGAAGACGCCGAATATGGGTATCTCCAAGATCGTGCCGTAAAGCGGTTGCGCGAAGCGCGTCGGCTGGCGAGAGACACAGGCATGCTGGAACGCGACATTCTCCCGATCGGCGGTGATCATTACATGCTGCTTCCTTGGGCAGATTCACGGGTGTTTTCGACGCTTCAACTGCTTCTGGATGGTGCTCTATCACCCAGCGAAATCGTGCTGCCGTACTATATGGAAGTCAAATCGACGCGGGGACTGCCGCCGCAGACGCGCTTGGCGCAAATCGCGGCACATTACCCGAGCGCGCTTGAGCTTGCAGAAAAGCTCTCCATCTTCTCCGTGTTCGTGAACAAATTCGACCGCTTCATTCCGGTATCGCTGCTGCGTGCCGCGATTGCCGCCGATGTGCTTGACTTAGAAGGAGCAAAGGCAGTGATCGAGCGGTGGATGCACACACCGCTTTCATAGGTGGGTTTGTTTTACGATAGACTAGATGATGAAACGACTGCACACTGGAACTCACTCGATGGATAAGGCGCACTTTGACCAGATCGTTCACCTGCTGCTGCCGCAGGGATCATGAAGCAAACTGATCGAAGCATGTTCTTTACAGCACCGTCTTGACTGTCAGACTCGGGTCGGCGTCTGGCTGTCAAGACAGGCTGAGCGCGCGTGCTGACGTGATCAGTCAGGGTGTGACTCGACAACCAGCGTATAAGAGCCGCCCGACTCGTCCGCATAGCTGCGAACCTCAATCTCGTACGTCCCGTCGGCAGGCAAAATCACTTCTATGCGCGAGTTGGTTCGTTCAGGATCATCTTCAGGGATCAACTCGTCGTCATTGTTTTCCACCACGAAACCAGATGGACCGCGAAGGATCATACGTGTGTCGAGCAGCCCCAGTTCCGCACGTTCAACAGCGTTTGTCTGCGTTCCTGCCGGAAGATCCGCCATTACGCGAATAACAAGTGACTCTCCTGCATGTCCTTCGTACGTCCAGACTTCACCGCCGCCAACCTTGATCTGCCCGATGTTTTCGCCAACCTGCGCAGTGTGGCGGACTGCTGGAGTAGCGGTAGGCGTAAGGGTTGGCGGTATGCCAATTTGCTGAATCCTCAGATCTTCAAATCGGGTGACTTCACCTGCGATCTCGGTGTCGGGGTAAAAGCCCGTACCAACAGCTATCGTGCCTTGTGAAAGGTTTGCGGACAAATCAAGGTTCGAGACGAACAGGTCATTCACATAAAACGCACCGTGAGCGCCTTCTGCTTCGAGCCGTATCCGGTTGCTTCCGCCATCTGAAGTATCAAATTCTGGTATCTGTCCACTTTGGAGCACAGTTCCCTCATCTACCTGAAGAATCAAGCGCCATTCACCGTTTGAGGTGAGGACCAATCGATAATGGATGTTGCTCAATGCCCGGAACAGCAGTCCATACGTCCAGTCCCCTACGTTTGCATCATAAGGATTATAGAGTCTCACTTCTGTCAAGAAATCCGCTGCAGCGACGCTTGCATCATAAAACTCGATGCGTCCATTTGCCGCGTCATGGAGAAGTTCACCTGAAGCGTTCTCGACCAAAACTGCACCCGCTTGTGAGAACGTATAAGGCGTCGTAGGTAATACAGCACTTCGGTCAGATTCCAAGATGAGCGTATAATCCCCGCCTGCAAGGTTTGCCAGACTGCGAACCTCGATCACATACTCTCCTGATTCTGGCAGGGTGAACGAAATGCGAGAATTGTAGTTTGGAAGCCCTTCACCATCGTCATTGTATTCTAGGCGGCGACCTGACCTCAGCAGCTTAAGCGTAGTGTCCCAGTCCGCGACTGTGGTGATAGTCAATACTTCACCTGCGATTCCTTCATAACTCCACAATTGACCGCCACCCGTCGGAATTTCGCCGGAGTTTTCGCCTACTTGGGCAGCCTGCGCAATACCCGGTGTCGCCGTAGGCAGCGGAACTGGTGTGGGCGGTACTATTGGAGCGTCTCCAATCTGCCAAACCGAAAGACCCTCATAATGCGTCATAGCACTTGAGCTTCCGGGGCGAACATAAATACTTAAGGAGCCGGGTTGCTGGAAACGGGAGAGATCAAGTGCTGCGACG
>CALBRY010000123.1 GCA_937927665.1 uncultured Chloroflexota bacterium | reverse complement strand
GTCGTGTACGTGCCGCGATGTGCCTCTAAATAGAGTTCACCGTTCCACGTAGGCAGTCTTGCACCCGATTCGGCTTCCAGATTGCGGAAGAAGTCGATGACGCGGCTTTGACGTACCTGAGGAATCCCCGGCATTGCGCCGAGCGTGCGGACATTCTCGATCATCTCGCGGGTAGGTCCGCCGCCGCCATCACCCCAACCGTAGCTCATCAAAATATCGCTGTGCAGGTGCTTCTGCTGGTAGTTGATCCATGTGCCGAGCGCCACCATCGAATCGACTTCGGCGTTATAGGTGGCGCGGCTGTTGATATTCGATGCTTCCGGCGCGGTGCTGAAATGCGTCAAGACTTTCGTGCCGTCGAGTCCCTGCCACCAGAACGAGTCATAGGGAAGCCGGTTGTATTGATTCCAGCCGATCTTGATCGTGAAGAAATATTCCAGCCCTGCACCCTTGATCAACTGGGGCAGATTCCACGCATACCCGAATACATCAGGCAGCCACAACACCGGCGATTCGGCATCGACCCCGAACTGCTTGCGGTAGAACTCGCGTCCATATAAGAACTGCCGCACCAGTGATTCTGCGCCGGTGATATTGCAGTCGGCTTCGAGCCACATCCCGCCGATTGTCTCCCATCGCCCTTCTTGCACACGCGCCTTGATCTGCTCAAATAGGGCGGGTTGATCTTCGGCGATCCACTGATAAAGCTGCGGCGTACTTTGTACGAAACGGTATTCGGGATACTGTTCCATCAACCGTAACACGGTGCTGAACGTGCGCGCCGCTTTGTGACGTGTTTCGTCCAGTGTCCACAGCCACGCGACATCAATATGCGCGTGTCCGGTTGCGGCGATCGTCACATCGAGCGGCATTCCCGCCGCTTTAATTCCATCGCGCAGTGTTTGAAGTGCCGCCGGAATGCTGGCATAGAATCGATCCCCTAACGGATCGCGGGTATCCAAAACTTTAAATGCTTCGTCAAGTACGTTGAATAAGCGGCTCTTTGCGGGTTCATTTTCGTGCAGATTTTTCGCCGCGACCCATGCCATTTGCGCCAGCGTATAAAACTCGCGGGTTGGCACATCCACCTGCACGATCGCAGACTGTCCCATGTACAACTTGCGCTGCTCTGTGACCTGTGTGCCGCCCATCAAGCCGCACCAGCCATGCAGCAGAATCCGGTGTTCGCGTCCGTCGCGCCATTGATCCGGTAGATGAATTTCTTGGTGTCTGCGATCAACGCCGCAGAATGCCTCGCCGTCCACATAGATCAGCGCTTCAGGGTGATCAAAATCGCCGCTCTCGCCAATGTGAAGCAGCAGGGCGGCGGAGTCGAACGTATCCGGCACGGTGAAGGTGGTTGCAAGCGCAAAGTGCATCCCTTTTGCGCCCCAATACGAAGCGGACGGAATAACATCCCATGCGGCGGTATCCGCATCGAGCGGCGGCGGCGTGAGCGCATCCGCAAGTGTCATGAAACGAAACGGCGCAAGCGGAGCCGATTTCCGATAAATCAGCGGCTTGATCAACTGAAGCCGCCGTTCGATCTTCAGTTCAGTGTGGCGAACATCATGCGGAAGCATAGGATCCTTTGCACTCACTCAGAGGGTGAAATCAAGACCTTGAATGTAACGCAAAGGCGGGGGAGGTCGAAGGAATGGTATACGTACCGCGTAATGCCAAGACGCAAAGGGGCGTGCCTTTGCGTCTTGGCGTTGAGGTTAGCCCACACGCCCCGCCCAAAGTGAGCGCGTTATGCAGCCGTTCGGGTAGCTGATCAACTCTGTGCCGGTGTACGTTGTGCCGTTCGCGTCAAAGACGATTTGAACGGTCACATTGGCGTTGCCTTCTGGCGTCGGTGTGTTGAAGGCGCTGGCAAATACGTTGACGCCGCTGTCACGGTTTAGGACGAAACTGGTTCCGGTCAGCGTGTAGGTGAATACCACGGTTTGACCATCCGCCGCAGGGATCAAGATATGCGGGACGCTCGACGAAACCCCGGTGTCTCCGCCGCATGTGTCCTCAACGATGGTGGTGACGAGCGCCCATGCACCCGAACGGATGACAAAACTTCCGGTTGGCTCAGGGCTTGGTGTGATCGTTGCAGTCGGCGGCGGCGCTGTCTCTGTGGGGGGCGGCGGCGGAATCGTCGCGGCGGCAGGGATGATCGCGTTTTCCGGCTCGATCTGAACAATCGAACCGTATACCCACGCCGTACCGTTTTGCCCGCGCCGAATCACATACCAGAGATTCGCCCCGCTGCCCGAACGGGCGAGAATTTCAAAACGCTCGCCGTTTTGCGCCGACCCGACGACGGGATAATTCGTGCCCGGTCCTTCGCGCAAGTTGATCGCATCACCCATCACCACCGCGATTGGTGCGCTCGGCGCGGGTGTGTTCAGCGGCGGCTGAATGACCTCAGCGGTAAGTGTTGGCGTAAATGTCGGCTGAACTGGCTCTCTGCTCGGCGTATTCGTCGCAAAATTCAGCGGCGTGACGATGTTGGCGATATCAGTACCGTTCGCGTGCTGTGTGGTCAGCGCTTCGATTGTCGCCATCAAGTCAGCCGTCGGCGTCGTGTTGTAACTTTCGGTCGGCGTTCCGGTTTCGCCTTCAGTGCCAGCGCCTACATCGGTGCTTTCCCCGTCAGGTCGCAGTGCGTTTGCCGCCAAAAGCACCGCGAACGCGATCACCATGAGCGCGGCGGCGGCTGATGTGAGCGGCATCATGATCCGTCGTACGGTATTGCGGCGAACTGGCACGGCGGACAAGCGCGGATCACGGATCACGCGCAAGTTGGGGGAGAGCGGCGGTAAATCACTGAGATTCGCGGCGGCTTCGGCGCGCACGGCTCCGGCGATCTTCTGCCAATCGGTGATCGCTTGACGGCACTCCGCACAGGTGCGGACGTGCTGTTCAACCTGCTGCGCCTCTTGCCAAGACAGCGTCCCGGCGACATAAAAAGGGATGAGGTCTTCCCAGTATTTACTGTGCATTGAATGTTTCTCCCCAGGCTTCCCCCGATGCCTGTAAGACCTTCCTGAGCATTTCTTTGGCGCGGTGCAAACGGCTTTTGACCGTCCCAACCGAAACGCCTAACACCTCCGCGACTTCTTGCCCGCTCAACCCCTGATAGAAAACCAGAATCAAAATTTCCTGATGGAATTTTGGAAGTTCCCGGATTGCCTGCCGGAGCGCATGCGCTTGATGGTGTGCTTCGGCATGTTCAAGCGGTGAGTTTTCACCTGTATGCAGGTTTTCGTCAAGTTCGACCATGCGCGGCGTATAGCGGCGTCCCGCGTTGATGGCGCGGTTGCGCGCAATCGTCAGCATCCATGTACGGACTTTGCTTTCGCCGCGAAACGATCCAGCATGATTCCAGACTGCCATCATGACATCTTGCAGCACTTCTTCTGCAAGCTGGCGATCGTCAAGATATGACCGAAGGTAATTTAATACGTTCGCTCCGTGCCGCGTATACAGCTCGTGGAGCGCCCGTCCATCACCCCGCGCGATCGCCTGGATCAAGGGGAGATCGGGATCGGGTGGGGGAGTGATCGTTGGAAAAGGCATGATCCGTGCCTGTGCTTTCGCTGGAACCATCTTGCCTCCGCGCTTACTAACGGGTTAGACACCGCCCGTCAGCGCAGAGTTCCACATCATTTATAACGCGTTTGCTGCTTGGAGCGTGATACTTGTTTCTATGCGATCCATATGGTGTCGAGGCTACCACAAAAATAGCCCTAATGACCTACTGTATGAAAATGGTAAAGAGCATACACTGAACGCATCATTAGATTTACCGCTCAGCATTTGCGGTGATCACCGAATTATCCTCGCCGTTTTCATACAGTTGACGAGTCAGCGAGGACATAAAACATGGCTTCCGGTTTCCATTCGTTCGTGTTCAAGAAAGACGTGCAGACGATCCGCCGCTACAGCAACGACGCCGCCGACATCCTTGAGCAAATCTACCAGCAGTACGGGGCGCACGCCGGCTATTGTGCCGCGAGCGCTATCAAGAAGATCATGGCGAGTGTTGATAGTATGGCGGGTGTAGGCGCGAGCAACTGGCAGGCAGAACTCCGCGAATGCCCACAAGCAGCACATGATGCGCGACGAGCAGTGGATGTTTTTCTGTATGATTACGGCGCTGTGGATAATGCGCGCTGGTCGCGGGATTAAGTGCGATACTCCAAATTGAATTCGCCACAACGGGGACTTTAAAGTCCCCGTTTGCTTTTCTATTGCGCTCAAGTTCGCCCGTAAGCCGCCTTTTGTTTTAGGCGATCATCTCTCTAGCGGTACACTTACGCGCACCGTCATGCAGCATACCCGGCGCTTTTTACGGGACGGAGCGCCCCAATGCGCCTGCTTTGCCTTGCTCCCGGCGGGGGTTGCCCAGCCGCGACGTTCACACGCCGCGCTGGTGGTCTCTTACACCACCGTTTCACCCTCACCGCACAGGCGAACCCATGCGGCAATATTCTTCTCTGTTGCCCTGTACCATCAGGTCACCCCGATCTGGCAGTTAACCAGCACCGTCTCCTATGGAGGGCGGACTTTCCTCGAACGGCGAACCGTCCGCGATCACCCGGCAAACTTGAACGCACGGATCATGATAGCACACTTAAACCGCATCGTAACGCCGCAGATTACGGGGTTTTTCGCCCTACAGCGTGACCGTTGCCTGATAGGTGGTTGAGCGAACGCCGCTCCGCCTTTACAATAGCGCTTATTGGACGATGAGTTCCTGATGTTTTCCCCTTATGACGACCCTTACACGGCGCGCTCGTTTCCCGCAGTTTGAAAAGTGGGGGCGGCGGCTGTCGAATGCGTGGAATTCCCTTTTCGCTCCCGGCGATTTACCAGCGCTGTTGATCGGTGTATTCCTGCTGCTTATGCCCGCGTTTTCGCTGACTGCGGCGGGGTGGGTGCTGGATATGAACACGTTGATCCCCGTGATGATCTTCGGGGTGATCTTCGGGTTTTTGCTCTCGCGCAGCCAGTACAATGAACTGGTTGGCTTGATCATCGGTACGATTTACGGCGGCTGTATCATCCTCGTGGTTGCGGCTGTGAATGATCCCGGCGATCTCGGCACGGGGATTTTTAATGTCTTTACGCGCAGTATGCAGTGGATTGGCGATGCGGTCAGCGGCGGGATCAATCAAGACGATCTCGTTTTCACGCTGATCGTCAGTACGCTGTTCTGGTTTTTGGGCTATAACCTGTCGTGGCACATCTTCCGTATTGATCGCGTATGGCGGGCGGTGTTTCCCCCGGCGCTGATCCTGATCACCAACAACGTTTACTATTCGGGGACGGCAAGCCTCGATTGGTATCTGATCCTGTTCACCTTCTTCACGCTGCTGTTGATCGTCCGCTCGAATGCCGAAGCGCGGGAATGGGATTGGTATCTCAGCGGTATTCGCGTGCCGCGCACCCTCCGCAATCAGATTTTCCGCGCGGGTATGATCGTCGCGGTTGTGATTCTCGCGGGGGCATGGCTGATCCCGCAGCGAGACATTCAAGATCGCTTGCAGCGTTTTCAAGAATTTCTCGCCAGCGAACCCCTGACCGAATTGAGCGAAATCTGGAATCGCCTGTTTTCTTCCGCAGAGATACAAGGACCGACCACCGCCGATTACTACGGCGGCGATTCGCTCCAGCTTGGGGGGGCGATCCGGTTAGGTGATGAAATTGTGTTCCTCGTGACCGCTCCGCCGACGCGCCGCTACTATTGGCGCTCGCGTATCTTCGATCAATACGACAGCGGACGTTGGGCATCCAATGCCAGCCATCAAGTGACGGATCGTGTTGCGCCGTATGAGTTTGTACAGGAAAACTATCTCGCGGGGGCGCGGGTTCCCGTCGCGCAAGAATTTGTGATGGGGATGAATGCCTCGCGCTTGGTGTATGCCGCGCCGCAGCCGTACCAGCTTGATATGGCGGCGATTGCCTATATCAACTATGTGGGTGATTCGGCGAACAGCGTCAGCGTCAACGCGATTCGACCGATGCGCGTTCTTTATGAAGGCGATACCTACACCGTAACCAGTTTGCTCACTGCCGCGACCGCTGAACAGCTTCGCGCCGCCGGAACGGATTATCCTGACTGGGTGGAAAATACCTATCACGGCTATATCCCATCGATGACCGATCGCACGGTTCAGCTTGCCCACCAGATCGTGAGTGATGCCGGCGCAGTCACGCCGTATGACCGCGCAAAGGCGATCGAAAGCTGGCTGCGTTCCAATATTGTGTATAACGAATTGATTCCCGCCCCGCCGCCGGGAACGGATCCAGTCGATTGGGTATTATTCGAATCGCGTCAAGGCTACTGCAATTACTATGCCTCGGCGATGGTCTTGATGCTGCGCGTGATGGGGATTCCGGCGCGCATGGCGGCGGGCTTTTCTCAGGGAACATGGGATCAAGGGTTAGGCGCGTATGTCGTGCGTGAACGTGACGCGCATACATGGGTCGAGGTGTATTTTCCGGGGTACGGTTGGGTCGAATTTGAACCGACTGCCGCGCAGTTCCCGCTCAACCGGGGGGATGATCCCAACGAGGATACGTCACCGGATGGCGGCGTAATCCCAACCAATACGCCGCTCCCGCCGACGAATACCCCGACACCGATTCCGACCAATACGCCGCTCCCGACGGACACGCCAACACCCGATGGAACGTCAACCGATTCCGGGGCGTTTATTCCGCCGGAACTTCCGACCGCGACGCCGACTCCTTCTCCGACACCGACGGCGACGCCGATTATCATTCCTACGCAGCAGCCGCCAGAGCGCCCACAGCAGCGCAGCGCATTACAGTTCATCATTCCCGCGTTGGGAATTGTCCTTGTGCTGCTGTTGATCGTCGCCTTGATGATCGGGATCGCGTTCTTTGTCTACTGGTGGTGGGAATGGCGCGGGATGCGCGGATTGAATCCGATTGTACGCGCTTATGCCCGCCTCGAACGGTATACCCGTCTGCTCGGTATTCGTCTCTCAGCCGAACAAACTCCGCAAGAACGGCGCGATAAACTTGTCCGCGAACTCCCCGCGATTGAGCCGCCCGTCACAGCGATCACACGGTTGTATGTCGCAGAGCGCTACGGACTGCCGCGCACAACCGCTGTCGCAAGCCGCCGCCAGAGTGCCGCCGATCGCGCTTGGTTGGATACGCGCAAGCGCATTGTCCGCCGCTGGGCGAAAAGGACATTCGTGCCATTTTCATCGGAGAAGCGCCGCCAAAAACGGCGTAAGCGGTAAACGAAGCACAAAGCACACGAAGCGCACATGCCGCTTTGTGTGCTTTCTCGCCGCTCCTCTGTTGCGCGCCGCCCCCGCCGGATTTATAACTAGATTGGCACACTACCCATGCTGGGAGCAGACTCATGGCACACGTCTTTATCTCGTACAAGCACAACGATGAACCATTTATCAACGCGATGGTCGCAAAACTCACGGAAGCTGGAATCGACGTGTGGAAAGCGGGGGATAACATCGATGCTGGCACGGTGTGGCGCGATGTGATCGATCAAAAAATCCGCGAAGCCTTCGCCGTGATTGTGGCGATGACCCCGGACGCGCGCCTATCCGAATATGTTACATATGAATGGGCATTTGCGATGGGGTTGGGTAAGCCGCTCGTGCCGATTATTCTGACCAAAACAGATTTGCATCAGAAACTCGAACCGCTTCAGGTTCTCAACTTCACCGTGCGTTTTGCCGAACCGTGGGATCGCTTGATCGAACGCTTGAAAGAGCTTGAAGCCGAAGCGGTGAGCGCACCGACCACGGATGATCCAAGTCACTACGGTCAGATCATGCAGAAGTTCGAACAGGTCGCCAGCGGCACACCCACACGGGGACGCGCCGCACCCGTGACGGTCTATTTCCCGTTTGGCATTGGTGAGCGGACACTGTCACCAACTGCCGAGGAGCGAAATAAGGCATGGCTTCTGTATACCGAACTTTCGACGCGCATCACCACACGCCCGCTCGATGAGGAGTTTGGGTCACTGCGCGAAGCGTTAACCTCGATTTATCAGGTTTTTCAGTTCACGCGGGATGTGATCAAACGTGCCGAACCGGACGAGATCGCGCTTTCGGCGGTGGCAATGCTGGATCATCTGGCAGGTTTTAACAGCAAGTGGCATCCGCTTTTGAGCGATTACGAAAAAGGGCGACCGGATCAGGTCAGCCAGATTCAGCATGAAAAAGTATGGGATCGCAACATGGAATTCCGCCGTGATCTAAAAACGATGCAAGGTCCGATGCGGGATTATTCCGCCGCACTTCAGCAGATCGCGCTGGCACGCTGAGATAAGAATCAAAAAGGGACAGGTTGTTATGCCTGTCCCTTTTTAGTTTCCGGGTCTTGTTATTCAGCCGTACGCATCCGCAGTACCGCAACCCCTGCTTTGCGGATCACGTTTACGAGCTGGGTTTCCATCAATGGGGCGGCGACAAACCGCAGCGCTGAGCCGATCAGCAGCACCGTGATGAGATCAAGCCCGCTGCGTGAAAGCAAACTGCCAACCAGCGGACCGATAAACATCGCCAAGCCCAACACCTGATGATAAGCCGCGCCGTAAGTGCTCATGTGTTCCGGCGGCGTGTTCTCGGTAAAGTACGAAAACAAGCCGATCATGGCAACGGTTGTCCATGACGCGCCTGCTATCCCCGCCGCCAACAAGGTGAAGGGCAGCGATGGAGAAAGCGCGACGATCAACGTAGAAAGCGCAGTGCCGATCATTGCCAGCGCGATCATTGTTCGATTGCCAACCCGTGCCGCGACGCGCGATGTGATCGTTCCGACTGCCGCTCCCGCTCCCAATTCGACAATGCCATAGAGCGCGATAAACCCTTCGGTTGCATGCAGATCATTGACCAGATGCAGCGGCACAAGGGCATAAACCGAGAAATACGCGATATAGGCGATCATGATTGTCATCGCTACGCGGCGGAAATTCGGTGAGCGCCACGGAGACGCCGCCGATTTTGGCACGCCCGTGACTTGAGGTGAAACCAGCGGGCACGGATTCGGGCTGCAATCGACATGCATCACATGGCGCACGCTCATCATCGCGGCGAAGAACGCGAATAGGAACATGATCTGATAGTTCTGCGGGAACGTTGCCTGTTCCAACCAATAGCCGAAACCAAGCGCACCAATCGCAACCGTCAGGTTCATAGCGATTGAACGACGGCTGAGGAGGGCTGGCATCATCGTGTCTTGAACAGCACTCCGCATCAATACCACAAAGGCGGTTGCCGCCAATCCCTGCACAACAGCAGGCAGCGAAGCCGCGAAGATCAGGTAAGGCGCTTGCCATTTTTGCGGGACGAACGGCGCGAAAGCAGGCAGCAAAAAGACCAACCGGAATCCGATGGAAGGAATCAGAAGCGCGCCCTTAACGCTTTTGAAGCGGCTGACCCACATCCCCGCGAATGTCGAGGACATGAGCAGGATTAACGCTGGAATGGCAGTGAGTAAGCTCAATGCTGTCGCATCTGCACCCAGACGAATGGCATAAACAGATAGAAAACGGCTTGTTGCGGCTGCCGCAAGACCAAACCATGCGACATCACGCACCAGATGGTGCATGTTTGACTGTTCGACAGCGGATAAGCTCAGATTGTTCAGTTTTGCAGACATGATTCGGCAGGGCGAAACGAACCTTCCGCAGCCCTTATCTATCCTTTAGGCGATGAAATTAGAGATTCAATCGTGATCTCTCTTACGCTACACCCGCACTTGTTTACGCTCAATAGAGCCATGTGGTCTTAATGGTCTAGAAGTTTGCTAAACCTGCCGATCCGCATGTCACAAGATGATAAACGCGAGTAGCGCGGACACAGGGTTTGAACACAAAATAGCATCAGAATGCTTTTCAGAAAGGAATCTTTTCATGCTTTCAAATCTTGAAATCGCGCAGCAAGCGCAGCTTAAGCCAGTGGTACAAATTGCGGACATGATGGGACTCACGCCCGATGATTTCGATATTTATGGCAGTCCCTATATCGCAAAGCTGCGTTTGGAGGCGCTCGAAAAACTGAGCAGCCGCCCGAATGGAAAATACATTGTTGTTACGGCGATCACCCCCACGCCGCTAGGAGAAGGAAAATCAACCACGACAGTCGGCTTGGGGCAGGCGATGAAACATCTGGGCAAAACGTCGATCGTCGCACTGCGCCAGCCGTCGCAAGGTCCGACGTTTGGCATTAAGGGCGGCGCGGCAGGCGGCGGATATTCGCAGGTGATCCCGATGGAGACGTTTAACCTCCATTTGACCGGCGATATTCATGCCGTCACTGCGGCAAACAATTTGCTCGCCGCGATGATCGATAACCGGCTGCTGCGCGATAACCCGCTCGGCATTGATGCAGAGACGATCACATGGAAGCGCGTGCTTGACGTGAATGATCGCGCACTGCGGCAGATCATCATCGGGTTGGGCGGAAAGAACACGGGCGGCGTGATCCGCGAAACCGGATTCGATATTTCCGTCGCCAGTGAAGTGATGGCAATCCTCGCGCTGACAACTTCGCTAGAAGATATTCGCAAACGCTTTGGGCGTATCGTCATCGGTCTGACGAAGAACAAGAAACCTGTCACGGCAGAAGAAATTGGCGCGGCGGGTGCGATGACCGTTCTCATGCGCGATGCTATTCGCCCGAACCTGCTGCAAACGCTCGAAAACACGCCTGCGCTGGTGCATGCAGGTCCGTTTGCGAATATCGCGCACGGCAACAGCAGTATTCTCGCGGATCATTTTGGGATCAAATGCGCGGAATATTTGTTCACCGAGGCGGGTTTCGGTGCGGATATCGGCGCAGAGAAATTCTTCAACATCAAGACGCGCTACAGCGGCTTGACTCCCAACGCGGCGGTACTCGTCGCCAGCGTGCGCGCGATCAAGGCGCACAGTGGGCGTTATCGCGTGGTTGCAGGTAAACCCCTCCCGCCGGAAATGCTTGAACTGAACCTCGCGGATGTCGAAGCGGGTGCGGCAAACCTGATCAAGCAGATCGAAAATATCAAGCATCACGGCGTTACACCCGTGGTGGCGATCAATGCGTTCGGCGGCGATCATGCTGAAGAACACGAATTGATCAAGCGGATCGCGGTCGAAGCCGGGGCGCTTGGCGCGGCGGTTTCAACACACTTTGCCGATGGTGGGCGCGGCGCGATGGAGCTTGGCGAAATGGTCATCTCGGCGGCAGAGCAGGAATCGGGATTCCATTTCTTGTACGATCTAGATCAGCCGATCAAGGCAAAAATCGAGGCGATCGCCACCAAGATTTACGGCGCGGCAGCCGTTTCGTATGAACCCGCCGCCGAACGTCAAATCCGCGATTACGAAGCGAACGGTTTCGGCAATCTACCCATCTGCATGGCGAAAACGCACCTGAGCTTGAGCCATGACCCGACGCTGCGCGGCGCACCGAAGGGATTCACATTCCCGATCCGCGAAGTGCGGGCGAGTGTAGGCGCGGGTTTCATTTATCCGCTGTGCGGCGAAATGACGACGATGCCCGGTCTGCCGGAACATCCCGCCGCTGAAAAGGTCGATTTGGACGATGATGGAACCATCGTAGGATTGTTCTAATATCCATGCGCTTTACGGGGGACGTTGGCATGATGTAGGATCATGCTATGTGTGTCTGCAAAATGGGGCTACATCATGATCAACGTCCTATTTGTGTGTATGGGAAATATTTGCCGCTCGCCGATGGCTGAGGCGGTTTTCGCCAAGATGGTCAAAGAAGCAGGCTTGGAGTCCATGATTGCGGTGGACTCGGCAGGTACAAGCGGGTGGCACGAAGGCGAGGCGGCTCATGCTGGCACGCTGCGCGTACTGACAGCAAACGGCATCCCGTACAACGGGCGCTCGCGGCAGATTGCTTGGAGCGATTTCGAAGCATTTGACTATATTGTCTGTATGGATCGGGAGAATTTGCAGGCGCTCAAGCGAGTCGTCAACAGCTTGGGGAATCGGAATACCAACCCGCAACTTCTTCTGTTCTTGCAGCATGCCAAAGCCGCCGGACTGGTTAACACCGATGAAGTAAGCGATCCCTATCTTCACGGACGCTTTGAAGATACTTATGCACTGGTCACGCTTGGAGCGCGCGCGCTGTTGGCGGCAATTCGCGAGGAGCATCACCTGTAGGAGGATGAGCGTGACTCAAGTAGTACGTGCCGAAGCAAGCGCGATTATTGATGCGCGTCCGGAGGTGATCTGGGAGGTAATCCGCGATTACCACATCGGGCATCCGGCGATCTTGCCGAAACCGTATTTTCAATCGCTCAAGGTGTTAAAGGGCGGGGTGGGCGAAGGAACGGAAACCCATCTGACGATGAAGGTTTTCGGGCGAACATTTGAGTATTACCATCGCATCACCGAACCTCAACCGGGGCGCGTTCTGAAAGAAACGGAAGTGAACACCGGACAATTTTCGATGTTTACGCTCGAACCGTTGGATGGTGGGACGCGTACACGGGTGACAATCACGACGGAGCAGCCCGCAAGCGCGGGTGTGATGGGATTTTTCGAGCGGTTGACGACGCCGGGAATTCAGCGCCGCATGTTTGAGCAGGAATTGGCAATTTTGGCGGAATACGTCAAAGGCAAGTAAGTTACCGAACCGCAGAGAGCAGTGATTCGCCCTCTGCGGTTGATTCTGCAGGTTCGCGTTAGATTCGGCTCACTTCTTCAAGGAAGGTGATCGCCGTATCAATGCCGCGATGGAACATCTCGACGGAGAAATGCTCGTCGGGTCCATGTGCGCCATCGTTGTTCAGCCCGTAACCCATCATCACAACCGGAGTGTGCAGGTAGCGCTGGAAATCGGCGACGACGGGAATACTGCCGCCTTCGCGCAAGAACAGCGGCGGCTGTCCGCCCCAACTCTTGGCATAAGCACGGGCGGCGGCTTGGATCGCCGGATTGTCGATCGGAATGGTGGCAGGTTCGCCCCGGTTCAGCAGCTTGACTTCGCTGTGAACGGTCGGCGGGGTGATGCTGGCGACGTAATCGCGCACCTGTTCGTAAATCCGCATCGTGTCTTGATTTGCGACCAGACGGCAGGAGACTTTCGCCATCGCCCGCGCCGGAAGAACCGTCTTCGCGCCTTCTTCGATGTGTCCGCTGTACAGCCCGTTGATTTCAAACGTTGGACGAGCGCCGGTCTTTTCACGGTTGTTGTAGCCCGGTTCGCCCCACAGCGCGGGAACACCCGAATCGCGGCGGAGGATTTCTTCGGGAATATCAGTGCGCGCTAATGCTTCGCGGTCAGCGGGGGTGAGGGGAAGCACATCGTCATAGAAACCCGGTACGGCGATGCTGTTATCCGCATTGTGCATTTTCGAGAGAATTTGCACGAGCGCCAGCGCGGGATTATGCACCACGCCGCCGTATTGACCGCTGTGCAGATCGAGCGCGGGACCCCACACATGAATTTCCATGTAGGTTAAGCCGCGCACCGAGGTGATCACGGCGGGTTGATCGATCGTCGGCATACCGCTGTCGCTGATCAAGCAGACATCCGCCTTGAGTTTTTCGACGTTGGCGGCGATGAACGGCTGAAGATTGGGCGATCCGACTTCTTCTTCGCCTTCAAGCAGGAACTTCACATTGACGGGGAGCTTGCCAACCGTTTTCAGATACGCTTCGACTGCTTTGACATGAATAAACGCCTGACCTTTGTCATCCGATGAGCCGCGCGCGTACAGGATGCCATCGCGGATTTCTGGCTCAAAGGGTTCGCTTGACCACTTGTCTTTGACTTTGTCGGCGGGCTGCACGTCATAATGCCCGTAAATCAACACCGTGGGAGCGCCTTCACCCGCACCCATCCATTCACCGTATACGACCGGATGACCGGGGGTTTCTAAAACTTCGACCGCTGATACACCGATGGCGCGTAGATCGGCGGCGAGCCATTGGGCGGCGGCACGTACTTTGTCGGAATGTGTCTTTGTATAAGCGCTGATGCTGGGGATACGGAGCAGATCAAACAACTGATTGCGGAAATGCTCTGCATTCGCATGGGCGTAATCGTGCGGGGTAGACATTACAATCCTTTCATGATGGGTCGCATTTTTCGTCTTCGCAGGCTTAGATCGGCTACAATGCAATTTAACGCAGCGCCACGAAGTTTAGCGAGATGTACCTTATCCACACAACCCTAATGGATAGGTGTGGTGTCCGGGTGAAACGTACTCCTTGCGCGACTTTGCAGCCTTTGTTATACGCCATTAACCCTTCAACGCAGCCGATCTGAAAAAGGATACCTGTCCGTTTCGTAAGTGTGGCATCACTTGCCCAAGTGGAGTTATTACGTATGCCCGCATCAGACAGAACAACTTTGGAAGAAACGAATCTGCCTTTTCCTGTGCGGGTCGGCAGCACGCTGGCGACCCGCCTTGACCGCATGGGCATGCACATCGTCGATCTTGACCTCGACAAGCTGAAAGCACGAGCTGAAAAGATAGTCGGATCAACGGCGTGGAACGACCCCCAGTTTCTTGACGACATGCGTACCAGCGTCCGATATGCAGCAGAAAACCCCGATAACACAGTCCCCACAAAAGTTTCATTTCGTGCCGATGTCATGCGGCGGTTGGTGAATTTCCTCAAGCTGCAAGAAGCAAAAAAACGTCATCCAGATTTGGTTGATCTGCCGATCAGATCGCCGTTATTGATTGTCGGGCTGCCGCGCACAGGCACAACACTGCTTCAGCGCTTGCTCAGTCAAGACCCGGCATCGCATGGTCCGGCATTATGGGAATTGTTTAACCCGGTGCAGATCGATTCGCAATCCGACGCGGAACAGCGCCGCAAAGATGCGATCAGCTTCGAAAAAACCTTACGTCAGTTTTCGCCTGATCTGTGGAATATTCATCCGATGATGACCGATGAGCCGGATGAGTGTCATTTTCTTATGCCGTTCAGCCTCGCCGATGTCAATCTCGGTGGTGGGATGCCGTATTTCGATTGGCTAATGAAGCGGAGCGCGATTTCAGATTATCATCTCCACAAGCAGTATTTTCAGGCGCTGCATTATGGCAAGACGAACCGGCGCTGGGTGTGGAAATCACCGCTCCATTTGCCCAAACTGGAGGATATGCTCACCGTTTACCCGGATGCCTGTGTGATCTCCTGCCATCGCGGTATGTCTCACGTGATGGCGTCCTGGCTCAGTTTTATGGCGATGGTCAAGAAGGTCGCGGGGATGCGGGTTGATCTGCACGAGGTTGGGCGCGATTGGCTCAAAATCTGGCAAACTGCCCTAGAAACAGGAAGCAAAGTACGCGATCAGCGCCCCGCAAGCCGATTCTTTGATGTCCATTATGAAGAATTGGTGCTCGATCCCATCGCGATGGTGCGAAGGATTTACGCGCATTTCGGCATTGAATTAACGGTCACCGCCGAAGCAAAGATGAAATCATGGCTTGAGAGAGATAAACAACAGGAAAGGCGTGGTCATCGGTATACGTTAGAGCAATATGGTTTGACGCTGAGCGACCTAGAACTAGCTTTTTCTAGTTACATCAAACGCTTTAACGTCTCAGTAGATTGAACTTGCCTGTATCGAATATTACGAGGAGTTCGACCAATGCCGCCCAATAAGACCACACTTGAAGAAGCAAATCTGCCTCTTCCCATTCGGGCGGGGGTTTCGCTGGCGACCCGTGTTGACCGGATGGGACTTAAGATTGTTGATCTTAGCCTTGATGCGCTGAAAGCGCGCGCGGAAAAGCTGGCTGGTTCGACTGCATGGAATGATCCCCAGTTTCTCGCCGACATCAATACGTTTCTCGGATTTGTGGAAAAGAGCGGCGATCTATCGGTTACGGCAAAGGTCGCTACGCGCGCCGATATCACCCGCCGCTTGACAAACTATCTGAAACTGCAAGAAGCGAAAAAGCGCCACCCTGACCTAACGGAGCAGCCTATCAAAGCGCCGATTGTGATCGTTGGGCTGCCGCGCACAGGAACAACGCTCCTTCAGCGCTTACTCAGTCAAGACCCCGCAACCCATGGTCCTGCTTTATGGGAGTTATTCGATCCGGTGCAGATGGATGCTCCGGGTGATCCTGAACTGCGGCGCAGAGAAGCAAGCAGTTTTGAAAAAACGCTGCGTCAGTTTTCTACGGTTTTGTGGAGCATTCACCCGATGATGACTGATGAGGCGGATGAATGTACGTTCATCATGGCGCAAAGCACCGGCGACATCAACTTGACAGGAGGCATGCCTTATTTTGAATGGTACATGAAACGGAGCGCGATCCCGGATTACCAACTGCACAAGCAGTATTTACAGGCATTGCATTATGGCAAGCCTTCACGTCGTTATATCCTCAAGTCGCCGCATCATACGCCCAAGGTCGGGGATTTGTTGACCGTTTATCCTGATGCGAATGTGATCTTATGTCATCGTGGCTTGACGCATGTTATGGCCTCATGGCTGAGTTTTATGGCGTTGGCTCGGAAAATTGCCGGAATGCCCGTCGATCCCAAACAGATCGGACGTGATTGGGTCGAAGTGCTGAAAACGTCAATCGAAGCCGCGATGAAAGTGCGTGATCAGCATGCTCCGACACAGTTTTTCGATGTGAATTACGATGATCTTGTGCTTGATCCGATGGGCATGGTTAGGAAGATTTACGCGCATTTCGGTATTGAATTGACGGTCGCCGCCGAAGTGAAGATGAAATCATGGCTGGAAAAAGATCGCCAGCAGGAGCGTTTGGGGCATCGCTACACATTGGCACAGTACGGATTGACACCGGAAGACCTAGAACGAGCCTTCGCTGATTATATTCACCGGTATAATGTCCCGGTCGATTAAGGATACAGAATATGCCAAGCACCGATACAACATTCGACACCGCCAAAATACCCATCCCCATCCGTGCCGTAGTCACTTTGATGACTACACTGGATAGCCTTGGCATTCCAGTCGTCAATCTTGATCTGAACAAAGCGAAAGCGGCAGCAGAGGAAAAAACCGGACTGCATGATTGGAACGATCAGCATTTTCTCGATGATCTTGAGAAGCTGATTGATTTTGTCAAGCGAAGCCCGACAGCAACCTCACTGCTCAAAATCAACTTCCGTAATGACTTGATGCGCCGTCTAACGAACTACCTGAAACTTCAGGAATTTAAGAAAACGCATCCTGATCTCGCGTCTCAATCAGTCGGCACCCCGCTGATCATCGCCGGACTGCCGCGCACGGGAACGACTCTCCTGCATCGGCTGTTGGCACAAGACCCGGTTTCACATGGTCCGGCATTATGGGAATTATTCGCGCCCATCGATTCTGTAACCCCGTCGGCTGATTCGCGCCGCAAGGATACGGAAGGCTTCGTCAACATGGTGCGGAATACATCGCTTACCCTGTGGAGCATTCACCCAACGTATGCCAACGAAGCCGACGAATGTTATTTCCTGCTGCCGCAGAGCTTGGGCGATGTTTTTATCTATACCGGTATTGATTACTGGAACTGGTTTTCGCAGCGCAGCGCCATTCCGGATTACGAACTCTATAAGCAGTATCTCCAAGCGATGCATTACGGGCAGCGCGCGCGCCGTTGGGTGCTCAAGACCCCGGTACATACCCCTAAATTCGATGATTTGCTCACGGTATTTCCCAATGCCCAGATCATCTGGTGTCATCGCGGCTTGAGCCATGTCATCGCCTCGTGGGTTAGTTTCGCCGCTGTCTCGCGCAAGCTCACGCACAAAACCGTCGATCCCGTACAACTTGGGCGCGAGTGGGTAGAAATTTGGAGTCAGTCACTTAAGGAAGCACAAAAGGCGCGTGATCATCATCCCGCATCGCAGTTTTTCGATGTGAATTACGATGATCTGGTGCTTGACCCGATGGGCATGGTCAGAAAGATTTACACCTATTTCGGGCTTGAACTAACCGTCGCGGCTGAAGCGAAAATGAAAGCGTGGCTCGAAAAAGACCGCCAGCAGGAGCGCCTAGGGCATCGCTATACGCTTGATCGGTACGGGTTAAGCCCGGAAATCCTTGAGCGTGAGTTTGCCGATTACATCCGGCGCTATGACGTGTCAATCGATTAATTCGTGTAGGGAATATTCCTGCGCATCCTGCTCTGCTCGGTCGGGCAGAGCAGGATGCGCGTTGGATCAATCAACTATAACGTTAGCTCCCGAACACTTCGGCGGCACTGCGCCACATGCGTTCACGATCAGCATCTTTTTCAAGCTCAAATGGTAGGTAGTATCCAACACGGTCAAGCAGTCCCTCATAACGCGCCTTCACCGCGTGGGCGAGTTCGTCAATCGGGGCGATCACCGCAAATTCCTTCAGCATATCGTCACTGATCAAATCCCCCATTTCGAACCAGCGATTCTGGCGCGAAAGCATATTCAACTGCTCATGCAGATCATGCCACCCGTGCATATCCATTACGGTCGCGTAGCTCGGCGTGCTGGCATAAAACGCGATTTGTGCCTTCACAGCACCTTTGTTGTTTTCAATTTCCTGTTCGTTGCGCCCGGTAACGACGAACACACCGCAGTTGAGCGCGCATTCGCTCGGTGAACGTCCGGCTTTCTCAGCCCCCGCTTTGATATTCGGGATGACCAGTTCATTCAAATACTTGACCGTGTGGAACGAATGCACATGGAAGCCTTGGCACATTTCCCCGGCAAGCCGGCATAGATGTTCATTCACACCGGCGATATAAACCGGAATATCCGGTGTGGCGATTGGCGCGGGGCTGAAGAAGGGTGTCAGCAGCGAGAACTTGTAAAACTCACCTTCGTAACTGAGCGGCACATTCTTTTGAAAACTGTTCCAGATCGCGCGCAGCGAAGCGATATACTCACGTAAGCGCGGAGCAGGCGATGACCACTCGGTGCTGAACCGCCGCACGATGTGAGTTTTCACCTGCGTTCCCAGACCGAGAACGAATCGCCCGCCGGATTGTTCCGCCAAATCCCACGCGATTTGTGCGGTGATCATCGGGCTGCGCGGAAATGCGACGGCGATCGCTGTTCCTAAAAGGATACGCTGGGTCACAGCGGCGGCATGGGTGAGGGGAAAGAATGGATTGTGAGCAGTTTCGCTCGTCCACATACCGGAAAAACCGTATTCCTCAACCTGACGGGCAAGAGGCGCGGCGGTGCTCAACTTATCAGGAAAAATGGTCACGTCAAAGCGCATCGAAGAAATCCTTTTTTGAACACAAATTTTGCATGAGAGTACCAGTCGCGATTATAGCATTTACGCTATACTGAGGTAATCAGCAAGCACCCGTACTTGAAATGAGGAACGTATGGTTGATGCCGACGGCTTGAATCAGATCAGCCCGGAACATCTGCTTACCCTATATCACATCACCCTCACCATGAACTCCAGTCTGGATTTTGATGAAGTCCTGAACATCGTTATGGATACGGTGATGCAGGTGATGAAAGCGCAGCGGGGTGTGCTGATGGTCGCCGATGAACAGGAGCAGCTTCATGCCGTGGTGACACGCGGCGAAGCCGAAGACTCTGAAGCGCTCTACAGCCGTACGATCATTAACGAAGTGATGCGTACCCGGCAGTCCCTCCTCACCAATAACGCCCAGTTTGATCAACGATACAAACCGGGCGAGAGCATCATCCTGCGGGGACTCCGTGCCATTTTGTGCGCGCCGATGCTCGTCAAAGGGCGGTTGGTGGGCGCGATCTATTGTGATACGTCGCTAAGGCATGGCATTTTTACAGAATCGGATTTGCGCTTGCTCGATGCGGTCGCGGGGCAGGCGGGGATCGCTATCGAAAATGCGCGTCTCTACCGGGTCGCCGTCGAAAAAGGGCGGTTGGAACGTGAACTCCAAATGGCGCGCGAAATTCAAGAATCACTGCTGCCGCGTCATAAACCACAAGTCCCCGGCTACGAAGTCGCCGCGCGCTGGCGGTCTGCCCGTGAGGTCGCGGGTGATTTCTACGATTTTTTCCAACTCAGCAGTGAGGCAATGGGTGTGGTGATCGCCGATGTCAGCGATAAAGGTGCTCCAGCGGCGCTGTTTATGGCATCGGCGCGCAGCATGATTCGCAGTCACGCATTCGCCGGACTTGAGCCACTTGAAGCGCTGATGCGTACCAATCATCTTTTATTAGATGACAGCGAAGGCGGCATGTTTGTCACTGTGTATTACAGCCAATTTCGCCAAGATGGAATGTCACTGCACATCAACGCGGGGCACAACCCGCCGTTGGTGTATCAGCGGTCAGCAGATCGGCTGTATGCGCTCCCCAACGGGGGCAGGGCGTTCGGTTGGTTTGAAGATAATCCGCTGCGCGCTGTTGATGTTCAACTTTCACCGGGCGATATGATCATTTACTACACCGATGGCTTGACGGATGCTGAAAATGCAAACGGAGAATGCTACGGAACAGATCGCATGGCTCAGATTGTGTATGAAACGAGAGGGCAGTCGGCAGAAATGGTGCTGTCGCGCTTGGTCGATTCGGTCGACTCATTCTGCGGCGATGCGCCTGTGTTTGACGACTTGACACTTGTTGTCATTCGCTACACGGGAGAATGAAACGGTATTTAACCCAAATTTCCAACACAGATTGTACAAAATGTGGGTTAAGTCACCCGTTGACACTGGGAACGGGCAATGATATTATCCTGCCTACCGCGAGGACGCGGGGAACTTTAACAACAGAAGAGTGAGCAAGAAGTCAAAGCCTAAGAAGAAGAAAGCTTTGCG
>CALBRY010000122.1 GCA_937927665.1 uncultured Chloroflexota bacterium | reverse complement strand
GATCGCCTATATTTTGGGCCGCTCACCCTTGAAGATGTGCTGAACGTTATCGATGCCGAAAAACCGGCGGGTGTTTTGGTTCAGTTTGGCGGACAAACGCCGTTGAATCTGGCACACGCGCTCCAATCGGCGGGCGCGCCGATCTGGGGAACATCAGTCGAAACGATCGATCTGGCGGAAGATCGGCGGCGTTTTAACGCGCTGATGCAAGAGTTGGAAATTCCACAGCCTGCTGGCGCAACCGCGATGAACCGCGAAGAAGCCGCGCATGTTGCACAGAAGATCGGCTATCCGGTTTTGGTACGTCCCAGTTATGTCCTCGGTGGGCGCGGTATGGCGATCGTCTTTGACGAGGAAATGCTGCTTGATTGGATCGATCATCACATCGAATGGAACGGGCATCCCGTATTGATCGATCAATTCTTGGATGATGCCTTTGAAATCGATGTCGATGCGCTGTGCGATGGCACACAGGTGACTATCGGCGGCATCATGCAGCACATCGAAGAAGCAGGCGTGCACAGCGGCGATTCGGCGTGCGTACTGCCTCCCTACAAAATCAGCGCCTATCACATTGAAATCATCCGTGAGTACACGCACCAGATCGGGCGATCGATGGGTGTGCGCGGACTGTTTAATATTCAGTTCGCCATCAAGGATGAAGTCGTTTACGTGTTGGAAGTGAATCCACGCGCCAGCCGGACAGTTCCGTTTGTGAGCAAAGCGACAGGCGTTCCGCTGGCAAACTATGCAGCGCAGATCGCCGCTGGTAAAACGCTTGCCGAAATCGGATTTACAGAAGAACCGCCGATCGACGGATTCTTCGTCAAAGAAGCGGTCATGCCCTTTAACAAGTTCCCCGGCGTTGATGCGCGTCTTGGACCGGAGATGCGCTCAACGGGTGAGGTGATGGGGCATGCGGAAAGCTTCGGTCATGCCTTCTACAAAGCAGAACTCGCCGCGAGTACCGCGCTTCCGACCAGCGGCAGCGTCGTGATCAGCGTCAACCCGTATGACCGGGGTGCAGTTACCAAAATCGCGCGCGATCTCGTGGCGCTCGGTTTCTCGTTGATTGCCACGCGCGGCACGGCGGCATATCTTGAGGAAATCGGGCTTCCGGTCAAGCCGATTCGCAAAGTAAGCGAAGGATCGCCCAACGTTATTGACGCGATACGTGCCGGAGAAATCGCGATGATTATCAACACGCCGCGCGGCGGACAGGCACATCATGACGGCGGACTGATCCGGGGAACAGCGCATCTCTACGGCGTACCGATTATCACCACCATGAGCGCGGCGTCAGCCGTTGTTCAAGGGATTCGCGCGCTTCATAAGAAACCATTGTCGGTGCGGAGTCTGCAAACGCATCATCAGCCGATGAGGGATTGACGAATTCAGGTATACTCAGGACGTTTTCATCCTGAGGTGAACTATGAGTCATTCCTACCATCCACTTCTCGAAGAAGTATTGATTGACGCTCCAACGTTGCAGCACCGCATCGCGGAGCTTGGCGCGCAGATCAGCAGCGATTACGAAGACACAGCCGATCTGCTGCTGATCTGCATCCTTAAGGGCGGTGTCGTTTTCCTGACGGATCTCATGCGGAATATCACTATCCCGCATGAGATCGATTTTTTGGCGGTTTCAAGTTACGGATCAGGGGCGCGCACCTCGATGGGAGATGTGCGGATCGTGATGGACTTGAGCCGTAATGTGCAGGGGAAACATCTGCTGATCGTTGAGGACATCATCGACAGCGGACATACCCTCAAGTTCGTCATGGAGATGCTTGCGGCGCGTAAGCCTGCTTCGGTTCGTTTGTGCGCCCTGCTCGATAAACCCTCCCGCCGCACCATTGAGATTCCTGTCGATTACATCGGGTTTCGCATTCCTGACAAATTCGTATTTGGCTATGGACTCGATCTCGATGAGAAATACCGGAATCTACCATTCGTAGGGGTGGTGAAAAAGGATGTCTACCTCAAATAGCCTTCCGAATCGTGTGCTGGTCTGGGACGATTTGATCTTTGACCTCCAAGATCGGTTGGCAGCTCTCGACACACCGATCTATATGGTCGGTGGTGTCGTACGCGATGCTTTTTTGCGCCGCCCGATTGCTGATGTGGACATAGCAACCGCCGGAAGCGGAATTGCTGTCGCTAGAAAGATCGCCAATGTGCTGAAAGGCGCATTCTACCCGCTCGATCCGGATCGTGATGTTGGGCGGGCACTGGTGGATACTCCAAACGGGCGCATTACATTCGATGTCGCATCATTTCGCGGCGCTGATCTGGAAGCTGATTTGCGTGACCGTGATTTTACGATCAATGCGATGGCGGTTGATCTGCACGGTGACTTGAACGCGGTGATCGACCCGTGTGGGGGAGAGCGCGATCTGGTGGCAAAGACTATTCGCCGCTGCAATCCGCAATCGCTGGCACAAGACCCGATTCGGACGCTGCGCGGCGTGCGCCAGAGTATCAAATTTGGTTTTCGTATCGAACCCGACACGCTCGCAGATATACGCCAGACCGCGCCGCGATTATCAGAAGTTTCGGCAGAGCGCGTGCGCGACGAAATTTTCAATATATTGAGCGTTATAAGACCGCATGCCGCGCTGCGTGTTGCCGATTCGCTCGGTTTGCTTGCCCCCATCCTACCTGAAGCTGCTGCGCTCAAGGCACGCCCCGGCGCGGCGGCGCTCCCCGATGGATTCGCACTGGCACTCAACACGATTGAACAGCTCACCCATGTGCTGACGGCGATCAGCCCGCGCCGCACCGACGAAACCGCCGCACAGTTCACGTTAGGCACGCTGGTCATGGCATTTGACCGCTTTCGCAAGCCGCTTCAGGCTCATATGAACCGAAACTATGCCGATGATCGGACGCAGCAATCCCTACTCGTTCTCGCGCTGCTGCTCGATCATATCAACGCAGAGGATATCGAAGTACGCGCCGCTGAGCTTCGCTTGAGCAACCCTGAAAAAGATCGGTTGATGGCGTTGGCGCGTCATCGTGAGCGCTTCGCCGCAGTGTTGACAACCGGTAAATCCGAGATCGATCCGCTGACGATTTATCGCTATTGGCGGGACACAGGCGAATCCGGCGTTGACATCATCCTGCTTGATCTGGCGCGCACATTGGCAAACAGCGGTGTGAGCATTCATCAAGACCTCTGGCTGAAGCGCGTCGAGGATGCCGGAACACTGCTCTATGGGTATTTTCATCGGCGCGAGGAGTGGATTGAACCGCCCGTGATAATCAACGGGCGGGGATTGATGGATGCGCTGCGTCTAAAGCCGGGGCGCACCGTTGGAGAACTGCTCGAAGCAATCCGCGAAGCGCAGGTGACGGGTAATGTCACCAATGCCGAGGATGCATTAAATCTTGCGCGTCGTCTGCTCGATCAAGCGGAATAAGCGCTTAAGTCTTGAAGCCGCATCCGTGCATCATCTACAGGGATTTCAAAGTGCGCGGCGAGCAAATCCGGTGTCCGCGCATCTTCTTTTAATTCCATGACCATATGTGCGGGCATCACGAGGATTCGAGCGAATGCATGCAGCGTCGGCTCATCGGTGACTGCCGCATTGACGCCGCGCGAAATACCCCACTCGCTGCGCGTGATATGGCGTGCCAACACGCGCGCTATCGGCATCCTTACCGAGTACCCGACTCCTACCTGCAAGAATGAACCGGAAATCTGGGTGATATCCAATTCTTCCCACATGCCGTCGCGCGGAGTCTGCAAGATCATCTCGACCGGGATGGGAGGCGCGAACACTTCGTAAATGGTGAGGAGTTCCTCTACAACGGCTTCTAGCCGTGCCCAATCTACCACGATTTACTCCTGTGCCGGAAGATCACCGGATGGCTGTCCTGCCGAACGGCTGTAAAAGATGAGAAGTGTACTGCCGTACTTTCGTTCATCATCAACCACAAGCTGATCCAACACGATGGGGGTGTATTCTTCCGGATCAATTTGCACGATCACCGTTCCATCATCGCTGATCCACTCGGGGTGAGCGTCGATTGCTTTCAGAGCTTTTTCCCACATGCCTTTGTACTGCGGCGGCGCAATATAGATGAAATCATAGGCGCCTTCTGGTTTGCCTGAAAGTACCGCGAAAGCATCTGCGCGTCGGACAACGGCTCGTTCAGCCAGCCGGGTGAGTTTCAAATTATCGTGAATCGTCTGTATCGCCTTTGGTTCAAGGTCGATCAGCACTGCTTGTTTCGCTCCACGGCTCAGCGCTTCGATACCGACGCTGCCCGTTCCGGCGAACAAATCAAGAAACACGCTGTCCAAAATATCTCGCCCAATGATACTGAACAACGCTTCTTTTACCCGATCCATAATCGGACGGGTGGTATCCCCCGGCACGAGTTTGAGCTGCCGCCCTTTGGCGAATCCGGCAATCACACGAATTGACATGATCAGCCGCCTCGCT
>CALBRY010000121.1 GCA_937927665.1 uncultured Chloroflexota bacterium | reverse complement strand
GGATGCGGTGCTGCGTCCGCTTTTTCCAGCAGACCTTGAACCCGGTAAGCGCTGGCAGCAGTTATTTCTGATGCAGTATTTTGGAGGTCCCGCCGTGTATATGGCGGAACGCGGGCATCCACGTTTGCGGATGCGTCATAATCCATTTCCAATTGGACATGAAGCACGGGATCGCTGGTTAGCGCATATGCTTACCGCCGTCGATCAAGTCGGGATTGCCGAACCCATGCGCTCCACAATGCGCGAGTATTTCGAATTTGCGTCACGCGCCATGATCAATGTCGATATACCACTGAATCGGGATAACTCATGACCCAGACGACCAATTTTCCTTTACGGCGGCTAACCGAACGCATACTCCGCCTGCCTCGGCTCGCTCGCATCGTCATCGCCGCGTTATTTGCTTTCGCTGCGGTGATTGTGGTCGATCGGATTTTCGCACCCACCTATTATTCGGATGCCGCCACAACATCATCGGTGATTTCGGTGATTGTCGGGATGGTCGTTTATTCTTTCGGATGGTGGGCGCTGATCGGGTTTTCTGGTGAAGAGCGCCAGCCCAGCCCGATCATCGGACTTTACGTGCTGCTGAGTATTCTTCTGCTGCTAATCACGCTGGCGCTGGTTCTGGGCGGGATCACGATTACCTATCTTCCGACTTAAGGCGTACCGGGGCTTTTCTTCAACACATACAGATCGAACGCTTCCGCCGTCCACGGAAGCGCTTCGCGGAAGAATTCGTGAATCGCGTTGGCGAATACACGAATTTCGTATTGGGCTTCTTGCGCCATTCGCAGTCTAAGAAAACGCATCAGGTTGTGCGCGTCAATTTTCCAAACCCCGGTGTAGTAAACACTGAAACCGGGGAGGAACAACCGCGCCATCTCTTTCGAGACACCTTTTTCAAGCGCCTCGTTGTACAGCGCATAGGACTGCTCATAATGGGCGGTCAGCTTGCGGGTGAGTTCGTCGGCTTCTGCCGCATCGAGTTCACCTTCGCTTGCTTGTTTGTTGCTTTTCGACTGTTTGCGCCAAACCGCTGGCACATAGAAATCATTTTCCTCGAACGGGGTGTACCGTCCACTTTGGAGATTGAGGTTCGCTGTTCTGTGCCTTACCAACTGCCAATAAGTCACGAGCGGGCAGCGCAGCCGAAACTTGAACTCGACCATTTCAAACGGGCTGGTGTGTTCGTTGCGGAGCAGGTAGAAAAGCAGCTTTTTATCCGCTTCATCGCCTTTGCTATCGCCCATGAAGCTCACCCGCGCCGCGTTGACGATCGCTAAATCGCCAGAAACACCCATCGCCGGGTGCGGCATGAGATCGACCAGTTCGACAAAGCCTTTGTCGAGTACGTCAATGCGCCGACCGATCAAATCATGTGCCGTCATCTGCTGATCACCCTTGTTCCGCCTTACCCGCTGATGAAATAGCTAAGCGCGGCGCGCATACGCCCTTCAAAATCTTTCGGCGCATCGGATGGCAGCGCCGCGACCGCCGCCTGTGCTTCACTGGTGCTGTATCCAAGTGCGGTGAGCGCCGCGATCACATCCATATTGACATCATCGGGAGTGCCAGCCGTGGAAATGATCCCGCTTGCGCCTTTCAGCTTATCTTTGAGTTCAAAGATCATCTTTTCGGCAGTTTTGCGCCCAATTCCCGGCACACGCTGGAGCAGTTCAGGTTTACCGCTGGCGACTGCGTTCCGCAGACTGTCGATTGAGAGCGTGCTCATCACGGCAAGTCCGGTTTTCGGTCCAATGCCGCTCACGCTGATTACCCGTTCGAAGATTTCACGTTCGCCCGTACTGAGAAAACCGTACAGCGAAAGATCATTTTCGCGGATGATCATCACGGTATGCAGGAGGATTTCTTCGCCGGGGGCACGACCCAATACGTTGACCGGGACAAAAACTTTGTACCCGATCCCGTTCGCAACCACCACCAAATGATCCGCCCCACCGCTGCCGATAACACCCTGAATGCTGGCGATCATGATTCGTCCATATACGCTGAATACCGTGAATTGTGCAGGTCGGTGATCGCGATCGCCAGCCCGTCGGCGGCGTCATCCGGTCGCGGGATGCTGTCAAGATTCAGCACCAGACGCACCATCTCCTGCATTTGCTCTTTTTTCGCCGCGCCGAACCCCGACACGCTCTCCTTGATTGTCGCGGGTTTATACTCGTGGATCGGCAGTCCAGCGTGCGCCAATGCAAGCAAAATCACGCCGCGCCCTTGCGCTACTGTGATTGCCGTTGTCACGTTTTTGCCGAAAAACATCGCTTCGACGGCGGCGCGCTCCGGTTTATACTGCGTGATCAGGTCGCTCAACTGCCCATAGATCATTTTCAGCCGATCGTGCATCGGCAGGGTAGGCGGTGTGATAATCGCTCCGTAGGCGACGGCTTCAAGCGTGCCGTCGGGGTGTTCGCGCACAAAACCGTACCCTACCGTTGCCGTGCCGGGATCAACCCCCAATGCCAGCATTATGCCGTCTCGAAGGCTTCAAGGATTTCGTCGGTGATCGACAGGTTCATAGCGACCGCCTGCACATCATCGAGTTCTTCCAATTCACTCTGAATCCGCAGATTTGAGAGCGCTTTTTCGACCGGCAGTTCGGTTTCGTTCTTTGCAAACCACTTAATTTCCGCTTCTTCGATCGGATATTTCTTGGCACGCAGCGCGTCTTCTACTGCTGCCAACGCTTCACGCGGCGTCAGGACTGTTACGGTGCCGTCTTCCTCGAGAACATCATCCGCGCCCGCTTCTGCTGCTACCATGAACAGATCGTCGAAGTCGAATTTGCCTTCGCCGAGGATGATTTCGCCCTTTTGTTCGAACTGGAATTTTACCGATCCAGCCGATGCCAGACTGCCACCACGCTTGTTGAACACATTCTTGATCAACCCAAGCGCGCGATTCTTGTTATCGGTCAGCACATCGACGACGAACGCGACGCCATCCGTGCCATAGCCTTCATATGTAATTTCTTCGAGGTCTGCGCCTTCCAACTTGCCAAGACCGCGCAGGATTGCCCGCTCGATGTTTTCCTTCGGCATGTTGTTTTCTTTTGCCTTCTGGACGGCAATCGTCAGGCGCGGATTTCCCAATTCGCCGCCGCCTTCGCGTGCTGCTTGTGAGATATCGCGTCCTAATTTGGTGAACAACTTACCACGCTTCGCGTCTTCCGCGCCTTTTCTGCGTTTAATATTCGCCCATTTGCTGTGACCGGACATGGGTCTTCTCCGTAAGTACTCAGGGGGTGCCAACAGGATTGTATCCTCGCATTATACCGGACATGACGGAACCCGTACAGACGAATCGGGACTCATCAGGTATAATCAAGCGCGCTTGTGCGGTAGAAGTGAAGGTAGGCGGCAGTGACGGATTCAGCGGCGGTGCAAGACATCCCGGGTGACGAACGGCGATTTGATGCGGGGCATCTCGCATGGGGTATTTTGTTGATCGCATTTGCGGTTTTCTGTTCGCTGTGTGTTGTTTTTGGCGTAGGACTGAACTATTTCCTTTTTCAATCGACTGTTCCCATGCAGAGTCGCGTCATTGTCGGACGCGGAACAGTCACTTGGACGGATGCGACCCTGATCTCTCAGGCGACCCGCTCTCAAGTGGACTTGTTCTCCAGTGCCGTCATCAGTACCGACTCGATTTCTCAAGCGAATCTGACCGTAATTGACCAGTATCACGAACTCATGATCGCAAGCATCACGATCAAGAGTGGCTCATCGATCGACTTGGATCAGTCTGCCCGACCGCGCTTTGATTGGAGTTCTGCCCGCTACACCGTTTCGTTTGAAAACGTGCGCGGTGAATTTGATGTGATGATTCCCCGTGATCTCGGGCGCGAAACATGGATCACTTTTTACACGCCCGAAAACGCGATTGTGCGCTTAGTGCGTCCCGGTCAGTACACCGTGCGCGCAGTTGGCGATCAAGTACAGGTGATCAATTACGCGGGTGAGGCGCAGATCACGATTGGTGGCGATAATCCGAATTATGCTGTGCCACCCGGTCAGCGCGGCACAATACAACTGAGTGATATGAGTTATGCCATGCAGCCCGCCCGCGCCAATTGGCTTGGCAGCATGACCTTTGACACAACCAACGTGGTTGATGCAGGGACGAGCGGCACGCCGAATATGCAGGTTTGGGGCTGCACCAACCAACAGAACGAACTACCCGGCGGTTATTTTGCATTGACGCAGATCGACGGTATCAGCGCGCTGAGGATGGAACGCGGCGGCGGCGCGAATTCGCATGGTGCGACCTCCTGCATTCAGTACATTGTTGGCGGGAGTGGTCAGCAAGGGCGAGACGTTTCGGGCTATTCGTACCTCGGTGTACGTGCCACGTTTAGAATCTCCGGACATTCTCTCAGCGTATGCGGAGCGGACGGCAGCGAATGCCCGCTCATGCTGCGTATGGAGTATGTGCCAATGAACGGCGGCGTGGCGAAAGAATGGATTCATGGGTTCTTCACCCGCATTATCGCGGGCTACGACGAATATCCCATGAGCTGTGATTCTTGCACCATTGATCACGAAATCGTCAACGAAGGCGCATGGTATACCTACGAAAGCGGAAACCTGCTTACGCTGATGTCGGAAGATCAACGTCCGCGCAGCATCCTTAATTTCCGTTTTTACGCATCCGGTCACGAATATGACGTTGTTGTGAGCGAAATGGCGCTTCTCGTCGGCAGCGCGAACCCGATCACATCAAACTAAGTCGCTGATCACATCAAGTTGAGATCACGCAGCGATACCCACCCTTCGCGTCCAATAATCAAGTGATCGCGCAGCGGAATCGCAAGCAGGTTCCCCGCCGCGGCTAATCCTCGTGTCGCTTGCACATCCTCCGGAGAAGGCTGAGGCGCGCCGCTTGGGTGATTGTGTACCAGAATGATTGACGCACTCCCGCGCAGAATCGCTTCTCGATAAATCTCCGCGCCGCGCAGTGCCGACATATTCAGGGTACCTACATATACCGTCACGATATCCATCACGCGGCTTTGCGTGTCGAGTAGAATCACCCGAACTTGCTCCTGAAGCAGTTCACCCATATCCCGCACCAGCGCCGCCGCTTCGGCAGGGGTGCGGATCACGCTGCGCTGACTTGGGCTATCCGTATTTACCCGCCGCAGCAAGTCGATCAAACCGATGAGTCGATTCTTTTCGGCATCATCCATGTTTGCGATCTGGCGGAGCTGCATCTCGGTCAAGCGCATCAATCCGCCGAGTCCGCCATTTGTGTGGAGTATGTGCTGCACGATTTCCGGTTGAATGTGCAGCGCGACTGAAATCAATTCGTCCAGCGTGAGGGTAGAAGTCCCTTTCGCGGTAAGTTTCTCGTTGAGTGCTTGAATGTCGGTCAAGAAGGTGTTCTTTCACTGGAAACAGCCTTAACATACATGCATTGTAGTCTATAAATAGGTATGTAATGCTAGTCTTACATGATTATGTAAGTGGCTCACTTGGCTGTTTTGCGCGGCGCACATCGGGCTGTTATACTGCCGCGTGATGACGTGTGCAGGTAGGATGGGTAGGCGCGCAATGGATCAAGGCGGGTGGATCACCGTTTTACTCGTTTATGGGGGAATGGTGGGAGCGGCGGCATGGTTGGCGATGATCATCTGGACGTTTCGCGATATGCGCGCACGTTCGCGTGATTTACTGGCGCAGGCAGTTGTTGCAGCGATGGTCGCAGTCCTGACAATTCCGGGCTTGTTCATCTACTTGTTCTTGCGACCCCGCGAAACACTCGCCGAGGCGTACGAACGCTCTTTGGAAGAAGAAGCGCTCTTGCAAGAAATCGAGGAAAAACCCTCCTGTCCGGGGTGCCGTCAGCGCGTGCATGCCGATTGGCAGGTTTGTCCACAGTGTCATACGCGGCTGAAGAAGGCGTGTACACGCTGCGGAAAAATGCTTGAGCTTTCGTGGGATATTTGCCCGTACTGCGCGACAGCGCTGGCGGTTTACACAACAGATGTACCAACTTATGAAGAAATCCCGGTTGAACGCTCGGAGCGACCTGCGCGCACTGGACGGGATCGAAAACGCATGCCGCCGGAATCATCGGGTAGTAATTTGCAGTTTGTAGACGGGGAATAAACACAGGGGTAGGGAAAACCCTATCCCCTGTGAAACACACTACATACCCTGATCGAGTTCACCACTTTCACCGACAGTGTGGATCTTCAGGAAGTTCGTTTGACCCCCAACGCCGAACGGTACGCCCGCGATCAACACAAGCTGATCACCGAGATCAACCAGCCTTTGCGCGTGCGCCGCTTGCACGATGACGCGGATCATCTCGTCAATAGAGTTGAATCCTTCGATCATCAGCGGGAAAACCCCCCAAACCAATGCCATCCGGTTATACGTAACTTGATTGGGCGTCACGCATAGGATCGGTGTTTGTGGACGCTCACGAGCAACGCGCCGCGCCGTGTAGCCAGTCAGCGTAGCAGTCACGATGGCTTTGCAGCGGAGCGTTTCCGCAATGACTGTTGTCGCATGGCTGACAGCATCGGATACGGCTTCGCGTCCTTCAAGGACGCGCTCGCTTTTCATGCTCTGAGGGGCAAGAATATTTCGTTCGGCAATCGAGGCGATATTGACCATCGTTTCGACAGCGCGTACCGGATATTGTCCGCTGGCGCTCTCGTTGCTCAACATAATTGCATCCGTGCCATCAAGGATCGCGTTGTAGACGTCGCTTGCTTCAGCACGGGTTGGTCGCGGATTATCGACCATCGAATTGAGCATCTGGGTTGCGGTGATGACCGGTTTAGCCGCTTCGTTACACAGACGGATAATGCGTTTCTGATGATACGGGACTTCTTCGGCAGGGATTTCTACACCAAGATCGCCGCGCGCCACCATGATTCCATCGGATGCGGCAATGATTGCCTCGATGTTTTCCAGCGCTTCATGTTTTTCAATCTTGGCGATGATAGCCGCCGCACCGCCTAAATGCCGCAGCAGCCAGCGCATCTCACGGATGTCGTCCACCGAGCGGACAAACGACATGGCGAGATATTCCGTTCCCTTTTTGACCGCGAAATCAATATCCTCACGGTCTTTATCGGTAATCGCCGATAGGGTGAGCTTCGCATTCGGGGCAGTGACACCTTTACGAGAGGTCAACGGACCGGGAACGACAACTTCGCAGCCCAATGAGCGCGAAGTCGTTGTTCGGACGACGAATTCCATTTTCCCGTCATCGAGCAGGAGCGGCATTCCAACCTTGATGTCGCGCAGAAATTCCGGGTGTGGAAGCTGAACGACATTGTTCGTCCCGTCTGCCGGGTCGAGTGTCAACGTGATCTTATCCCCGACCGCAAGTTGAATCGGCTCTTTAGCGATCTTGCCGATGCGGATTTTGGGACCCTGAATATCACACAGAATTGCGACGACCGCCCCTTCTTCTTGGGCGATGCGGCGTACATCATCGATCGCTTGCCCGTGAGTCTCGTGATCGCCGTGTGAGAAGTTGATCCGCGCCACGTCCATACCGGTGCGGATCATCTGGCGAATCACCTCTTCAGAACGGGATGTAGGACCGATCGTAGCGACAACTTTCGTCCGTTTGCCGTTGAAGCGGTTTTGGGTCATTTGGTTAGATATCCAGACCTAGGTTCGAGAATGCTGCGAGTCCTGCATAACGCGCTGCGCTGCCGAGTTCTTCTTCGATACGCAGCAGTTGATTGTATTTCGCTACGCGGTCTGTACGAGCAGGCGCGCCGGTCTTGATCTGACCAGCGTTCATGGCAACTGCCAGATCGGCAATCGTCGTGTCTTCGGTTTCACCGCTGCGATGGCTGGCGACAACGGTCATGCCGTGACGCATACTCATCTGGGCGGCGGCGAGTGCTTCGGTCAGCGAACCGATCTGATTAACCTTGAACAGGAGCGATGTCGCCGCCTTTTCCTTGATTGCGCGGCGTACCTTCTCGACGTTGGTCACAAGTAGGTCATCGCCCACGATTTGGACGCGATCACCGATACGAGCGACCAGACGTGACCAGTTTGCCCAGTCATTTTCGGCGAGTCCGTCTTCCAGCGAGATGATCGGGTAGCGCGAACACCAGTCCGCCCAGAATTCGACCATTTCTTCGCCACTCAGGACGCGACCTTCAATATCGAGGTGATACTTGCCGTCGCGGTAAATTTCGCTGGTCGCCGGATCAAGCGCGATGCGAATCTGTTCGCCGGGTTTGTAACCTGCTTTGGTAATCGCTTCCATGATGACATCAAGCGCCGCTTGGTTCGAGCCGAGGCTCGGTGCGAAACCGCCCTCATCACCTACGGATGTGCTGTGCCCTTTGTCGTGCAGCACTTTCTTGAGCGACTGATAGACTTCGACACCCCACTGAAGCGCTTCGCGGAATGTGCTTGCGCCGACGGGCATCACCATAAATTCTTGGAAGTCCGTGCTTCCAACTGCGTGCTTGCCGCCGTTCATGATATTCATCATCGGAACGGGCAGGGTGTGTGCGTGAATGCCGCCGATATATGCATACAGAGGTAAGCCGACATATTCAGCAGCGGCGCGTGCCACTGCCATCGAAACGCCGAGGATTGCATTCGCGCCGAGGCGGCTCTTGGTTGCCGTGCCATCAAGCGCCAGCATTGTCTCGTCGATCAGCTTCTGTTCGGTTGCGTCCATGCCCATGAGAGCATCCGCAATTTCTCCGTTGACGGCATCGACCGCCTTCAAAACGCCTTTACCGCCGAAGCGTTTCTTATCACCGTCGCGCAGCTCCAGCGCTTCGTGTTCGCCGGTTGAAGCGCCGCTCGGCACAATCGCCTTGCCAATAACGCCATCGGTGACTTCGACTTCGACTTCGACCGTTGGGTTGCCGCGCGAATCCAGCACTTCACGACCATGAACACGTTCAATGTATGACATGTTAAATCCCCCTAATCAGGTGTTTGGGATGGTAGAGCGATGTTGAGATTTTCGAGACGATGATAACGCATGAATCCACTGCGCGCACAGGGGGGACAATGATTTATCCGATCAAATCGGCACTGACACGCAAGAGTGCATCCGGTAAAATAGACAATATTCAGCAATATTCCATGAGGAGAATCGCCCATGAGACGCCAAACCATCTATCTGGATTATTCGGCAAGCACGCCTACTGATCCCCGGGTGGTCGAAGCGATGATGCCGTATTTCACAGAAATTTACGGCAACCCTTCGTCAGCGCATCATGCCGGACGACAAGCTGAAAATGGTGTTGAAGAAGCGCGCATGACGATTGCGCGGATTTTCGGCTGCAAACCGCACGAGATCGTTTTCACCAGCGGCGGCACAGAAAGCGACAACCTCGCCGTGCGCGGTGCGGCGTTTTCCAAACGTTCGGCGGGAAACCACTTAATCACCACGCCGATCGAACACAGCGCGGTGATCAAAACTGTTCAGCAGTTGGCGGATCATATGGGTTTCACACGCACGATTTTACCCGTTGATCAGCAGGGCATGATCGATGTGGAAGATTTCGCGGCGGCATGTACCGAAGGCACCATCTTCGCCAGTGTGATGTATGCGAACAACGAAGTCGGCACGATTGAACCGATTCCGCAGTTAGCGGCGGCGGCTCATGAACGCGGCGCGTTGTTTCACACGGATGCCGTGCAAGCGGCAGGGCAGTTGAACATGAACGTTAACGAATTGGGCGTTGATATGATGAGCATCAGCGCGCATAAGTTTTACGGACCCAAAGGCGTGGGCGCGCTCTATGTGCGTGATGGAATCGATTTGCTGCCAAGTCAGAGCGGCGGAAGTCATGAAGATGGGCGGCGTGCTGGAACGCACAACACACCGGGGATCATTGGCATGGCGAAGGCGCTTGAACTTGCCTATGAAGAAGGCGAAGCACGCACCGTGCATTATCGCACACTGCGGGACATGTTAATCGAGCAGGTTACGACGCGTATCCCGAACGCGATCCCGACCGGACACCCCGATCAACGGTTGCCCAGCCACGCAAGTTTCGTATTTGACGGTGTAGACACCAATACCCTGATTATTCATCTTGATTTGAACGGGGTCTGCGCGTCGAGTGCTTCGGCATGTAAGACGGGCAATCCTGAGCCGTCGGGTGTGCTGTTGGCGATGGGATTCCCGCGTCAGCAGGCATTGGGAAGTTTGCGGTTGACCGTAGGCAAAGATACGACCGCCGACGACATCACTCAAGCGGTTGACATCATGGTGGAGGCAGTCGCAAAACTGTCCCGAATCAGCCATTCGGCTTAGGACGCAATCGCAAATGCGGAGCAGAATAGAACGAATATTTGCGTGAACGGTTACCGCAAAGGAATAAGCCGTGAACAGCCTGCTCTCTAAGATGTCAGCACAGATCAAAACGACTCAATCGCTGCGTTTTTATGCGCTCGACCAATTGACGGATGCTGATCTCGTATATTCGCTGCCGGGGAATCCGCCGCTTGGTGAGTTATTCCGGCAGGAAGGCGAGTTTGAACAATCTTATGTCGATTCGTATAAACGAATGCGGCAGGATTTTCTGTATCAACACGAAGACCATTCGGTTGAAAATAGTGTCGCGGCGCTGCGACAGTGGTTTACGTCGCTCGATGAATCACTCGAAAACGCGATGCTCGGCTTAACCGAGGAAGAAGTCCAAACACGCATGATCGATCGCGGCGGGTGGACAATCTCACCAACAAATCAGGCGCACACCTACATCGAAACCCTGCTGATCTTTTACGGCAAACTCAGCGTGTACATGCGGGCGTTGGGTAAGCCATTTTCAGAACGATGGATGGAGTGGATCGCGTGACAGCGCCGGTCTAGTTTTCAGGCTTACAGGATGAGCAACGCAGATATTCGGGTTGTCGTCGCGATGAGCGGCGGCGTGGATAGTTCAGTCGCGGCGGCACTTCTGGTCGAACAGGGTTACGAGGTCATCGGGATGATGATGCGGCTCTGGTCAGAAGAAACCGCCAACGGTTCTGTGCAAAATCGCTGCTGCACACCAGAGCAAATGGACGATGCACGGCGGATTGCGGACAAGATCGGCATTCCATTTTACGTGCTGGATAGTAAAGACTATTTCCGCAGCACGATCGTTGAATATTTCATCGATCAACACCGGCAGGGATTCACGCCGAATCCTTGCCTCGAATGCAATCGTCATGTCCGCTTTGAGTGGCTTTTAAATACCGCGTTATCGCTGGATGCACAGTATTTAGCGACGGGGCATTACGCGCAAACCGGACGCGATGCAGCAGGACGTTTCACACTGATCAAAGGCGTAGATGAGGCGAAAGATCAAAGCTATGTCCTGAGCGTGCTGAATCAGGAAAAACTGAGTCACGCCATGTTTCCGGTGGGCGGCTATCCCAAGCCGCAGGTGCGAGAGATCGCGGCGCGGTTTGGATTGCCCACCGCCAGCAAAAAAGACAGTCAAGATTTGTGCTTTTTGGGCGATGGCGATTACCGTCGATTTCTTGCAGAAAATGCGCCGGATACGGTCAAGATCGGGGTGATTACTCGCCCTGATGGAACGATTATCGGGGAGCACAACGGACTGGCGAATTACACCATCGGGCAGCGTAAGGGATTAGGCGTGCAATCCGCCGATCCGCTTTACGTGATCGCTATGAATCCGCTCACGAATGCGTTGATCGTTGGCACGGCGGAAGAACTTGGCAGCACGGATTTGACGGCAAAGCGCGTGAACTGGATCGCGGGAGAACCGCCAACTGATCGCTTCCGCGCATCAGTCAAGATTCGCTATAAAGCGAAGCCTGTTCCAGCTTGGGTTGAACCGCTGGCGGATGAGCGCATGAAGATTACGTTTGATGCACCGCTGCGCGACATCACCCCCGGTCAGGGCGCAGTCGTCTACGATGGTGATGTTTGCCTCGGCGGCGGCATCATCGAGCGGCGTCAGTAACCACGAATGGCATAGGCAACTTCATTCGCGTACAGCATCATGATCACGGTAGCGATCACGATATACTGCCCGTAAGGGAGCGGCGTGAACATGCTGTAACCATTTCGGCTCAGGTTGCGGGCAATGAGATACACAATCGCCCCTAACGCGCCGAGGAATACCGTAATGAACATCGCAAAGATCAGCGCGCGCCAACCGAGGATCAATCCGCTCAGGGTGATCAGCAGCACATCTCCATAGCCGAATGCAACTTCGTTGATCTCGCGTTTCTGCACGGTCGCCATCACATGCGTAAAAACAAATCCCCCAACATACAGCGCGAAAAACACACCGAATCCCAGCGCCGCGCCGAGCAGTGTATCGCCAACCGGTTCTCCATAAGTCGTCACGAAGGGATCGATCAGCGCGATCACGAATGACGGAATGATGACCACAAACAAAATCAGGCGGTGTTCGAGGTCGATCACGGTGATCAGCATGAAAATTGCCAGATAGGCGATCCAAAAGATGAATTGTACCGGCTCCATTAGCGGATCATCGGTGAGGCTAATCACGGTAAAGATCATCAGTGCGACAGTGCCGATCTCTGTCAGCGGATACCGCCACGAAAGTTTGACACCGTTCGGCGACGTGCGCTTGCCAAACAGAAATGCGGTGATTCCCAACCATGCGATAAACGGGCGCGGAGTGTCATCCGGATAGTGGGGGAGCGTAACACGGCGGCGGCGGGGTAGATCATCCGCCAGCGCATTGATCACCCCGCCAGCAAGAACACCAAACACGGTGACGATGATCAGTGGCACAAGCAGCGCTTCAGTCGTGAACATAGAGAGCCTCTAAGGAATGATAACGGGCGGCGGCGGCAGGAGTGCCAATGCCAGCGTCAAAATAAAAACAAATGCAATCACCGCCGTAATGAGCGCGGCATAAGGCACGGCATGCGATGGTGAAGAAGTTTCCGGTCGCGTATTGCCAATGTGAATCGGTACAGATGTGACATCACCGTGATGGATTTCCCATGCTGCGATATGGGATTTCCCGACGATCAGATACGCCGTGCCGGGATAATACGCTTGGTTGATATCTTCATGCGACGGGATCGGATCGCTGTGCGGGTGACTGTGGTAAATCCCGATCAGTGTTTGTCTGTTCGTCTCAAGCGTAAGCATGGCGCGCACCAGCGCTGATTCTTCCATAACGAAGTGTGAGCGCGGATCGCTGGCGCGGTTGGGAATTGGGACGATGGTTGAAGCACACATCAGTTCCCCATCGATCGTGCCGCCGATCAAGCCGCACGCTTCGTTAGGAAACTCCTGTTTGACCAATGCTTGCAGGGCGCTCAACTGCGCCGGGGTGAGCCATAGGTTCACCGTTTATGCTCCGGGACTGGCTTCTTCCGTTGGTGGTATTACAAACGTTTCGACACGCCGGTCTTGAGGCGGGTTGCGCGATTCATAGAATAGTTCGGCGGAAAACGTATAAGTGCCCGTCGTATCGGTTTTGCCGCGCAAATGCATCGTGAATTCCATATCATGATGCATCGTCTCGATCACGCTCAGTTCTGCTGTGATGCGTTCTTCTTCATCGCGGACAACCAACAGCAGATTCGGACGTTCCTCAAATAGGCTCACGCGGATATGCACATACAACCGGATGCGATCCGGGTATGGCTGAAGCTCGATCTGCTCGATCCGCACCTCCTCTTTGGGGAGCGGATGCTGTCCATCAGCGTGAAAAAATACATTCATCGTGAACTACCTCTTTATACTTTTCTTGAGCTGTTCGAGCGCCGCAATCGCGGTGTCGTAATTCTCCTCCGGCACAAGCAGGTGATCCCGCGTGTACGCGCCGAGCGGGAGAATCCATACACCAGCATCGGCGAGCGTTTTGGCGATCAGTGCCATAAATCCGATCAGATCTGGGGAGAGTTCGCCGTCAAACGTGATCAACCGATAATACCGTCCTGTCGTTTCATGACCGGGCAAACGCTTTCCATAGTCTTCCAGATCACCCGCCGACATCACGAGCGAAACTTCGTCCTTGTCGATCAACAGCGCCGCGAAAGGTTCGCCAATCTCCGCGATGATCCCCGCCGCCGCTGTGATCGCGCTGGCAGGCAGCTTGATCAGCGCATAGCGTTCGTTATCCGAATAGAGTACCGCTGCCTTCAACGCATCTTGTGCGGATTGAGTCATGAAATTTTCCTGAAAAAGATATAGAACCACATGATTGGTAGAGGATTGGTCACATAATGCCTATGGTACACTAGTGAAGATGAGAGTCTAGATCGCGCTTCCCACTCATGGATTTCTCAAAGGAGCTGTCGTTGGTAAAGCCTTCCCGTGTTTTCATCATCATTTTATTGGGATTGTTGATAGCGGCTCCGGTTGTCGCACAGGATGAGCTGGCGGCATCTCTGGAAGTGCTTTCCCCCGGTGTTGAGGTGCTTCGCGTCAACACCACAAACTGGATTTCCGTCAATCTCGAAGGAATTGTCGGTGTCGGGGACATGATCCGAACCGATACCAGTGGGCGGGCAAGAGTCACTTTTTTTGCAGATGGCACGGATACCGAAATCCTTCCGAATACCACCTATCACATCACTGAATTTCGCGGAGCCGCGGATCGCTTCAGCATTTCCGCGGAAGTGCTGATCGGTCAAACGATTCAGCGGTTAAGCCGCTTGCTTGATGCCGCATCCAGCTACGAAATCACCACGCCGGGGATGTCTCTCGGTGCACGGGGGACAGCATTTGCGGTTCGTGTTGAAGAAAGTGGGCGCTCCGGGATGCTGGTCAGCGAAGGTGCTGTCGCAGCGGACAATGCTGACGAATCAGCATCGGTTGATCCGGGATTCGGAATTCGCGCCGAACCCGAAGGCAACCTGAGCGACGTCGTGCGCGCCACCACATTTGAAGAATTGGATGCGGCACTAGATGGTTGCGCCGCTGTGCTGACGACTCCCGATGATGTCAGCTTGAATGTCCGGTTAGGCGCGGATACAAGTTACACCCGTGTGGGAACAATATCAGCTTCGGAAGTGACGACACTTTTCGGCGTTGCCGAATCCGGCAGTTGGTACCGTATCGAATTCCGGGGCGGCTTCGGCTGGATTCTCTCGTCCGCGGCTGCGCTTGATGAGGGCTGCGTGGGTCTGCGCGAGTTCCCGGGTGGCTTTGGTCCTGAAGACGCGTCACTGTACAGCGCGCTAGGGGATCAAGTCGAACTCGAAGATCTGCTGCCAACGCCTACACCGGGCGCGTGAAACGGCAAACATGATACGCCAACTCCTGAATACGATGCGGCGGATACCTGTTTCTTTCTGGAAACAGATCCGCCTCAGTCTGTTGATCGGCGCGGGTGTGGCGAGTGTCCTTTTGATGACACGCAGTGGACAATTATTCGCCAGTACCCGCTTACAAGCAAATGATGTGTATGTCGTCGCCAGCGCCGCAACGGATAATATCCGCTTGATCGCGCTTGATGATGCCAGCTTCGAGCGTTACGGGCGTTCGCTCACTGAATGGGATCGTGGTGTTTTTGCCGATCTGGTCACATGGCTGCACGAATCAGGCGTTCGTGTGATCACCATTGATGTTCTGTTTAATCAGCCAACAGCTGCTGATGCGCTGTTTGCTCAAGCAGTGCGTGATGCGCGCTCTGGCGACATGCGTGTTCGCACTATTCTTCCGGTGGTTGGCGCCGAAATCGACAGCTTTGCTGAAACAGATCAACAACTCCACTACTCGGCATTGATTCGCCCTTCTCAAACCCTTGCCGATGCAGTGGATTATCTCGGCGTGATCAATGTGTTTCCCGATGTTGACAGCGCAGTTCGACGCCAGATTACCCAGATCAAGGTCGGCGATGATACGTATTATTCGCTTGCACTGGCGACTTATCTTGCGTATCTTCGCGTCCCATCGAGCGCCGCTTCTCAACTTGTCAGCATGGGCGATAACACGCTGACTATTGGGAATGATCGCGTACTTCAGGTTGATGAAAACGGTTTTTGGCTGCCGAATTACTTCCGCAACAGCGCCGCTGAAGGCGATGACGTCTACCCGACATACTCGCTGGTAGATGTTCTCGACGGACGAATCGATCCATCGGTGTTTGCCGACAAGATCGTGCTGATTGGCACACTTAATACATCGGCATCGAATGATATGTATCATGTGCCAACCTCACCCAACGGGCGGCGGCTCGCTGGGGTAGAGATCCACGCACAAGCCGTCGAAACGCTCATCCAAAATTTGCCGCTCTATGTCCAATCCTTTTCCGTTGAGATTCTCATTATCTTCGTGCTGGCGATGCTTTCCAGCGTTATATATGGTCAGCTTCGATGGTATTGGGTTCTGATCGTTGGCTTCGGACTGAGTGCAGGCTGGATTGTCATCGTTTTTGCCAGCTTCAGCTTGCATCGGGTTCTGATCAACCTGACGCTATCTCTTCTAGCACTCGTGCTGCCGATGGTGATTACGCTGATCATTCATTTCGCGCATGAAGCCCGTCAGCGCCGCGAGAACGAATTCTTCCTGAATAGCGTGGTGGATGTTTCACAGCAGCAAATGGCATTGGATCGCATCCTGCCGCGTGTGGGTGAAGACTTACGGCGTCTGCACCGCGCATCAATGGTTGTGATTTGGCTGCACGACGAGCCATCCGGCGCACTCCTACCTACCTACACATGGAAAAGTGAAGAATCGCTTGCGCTGCGTCCGGCGCAAACCCTCGCGCTGCGGGTGCGGGAAACACGGCACACGATCTCCGATGGAAATTGGCTTGGTATTCCGGTTTTGTGGCAGGGGAGAGTGCTTGCCGTATTCACAAGCTGTCGGATTCGCACCACACGTCTGAGACAGACTGCCCGCCAGATGATCGAAATGCTGGCGACGCAGATCGCCCCAAGTTTGGATAATGCCATCCTCTTTGATAAGGTCAGGCGGCAGAATACACTGTTAGAAGCAGTTTTTGCCGGTTCTCCCGCTGGTTTGATTGTCCTTGACGCTGATCTGCGATTGACACGCGCTAGCCGTGCGCTTGACGAGGCATTCGGCGTTTTATGTGGCGAGTGTATCGGAACCTCATTAGGCGATCTGTTCAAGCGGGCGAATGTCGCGGAAGAAACCGCACAGCTCTTGCAGCATCATGTTCACACATGGCAGCCATTTCGAGAGCAGATCAATCACCGCCGTCGCACATTGGTTGTTGATGCCGCGCCATTGAGCGATCTGAGTGAATGGGTGATCATCTTCAACGATGTGACTTCGCTGGCAGACCTGAGCGAATTCAAAACCCAGATGATCCGCATGGCGTCTCATGACCTGAATAACCCCCTCACCAATGTAATCGCAACCGCCGAGATCATGCTTGATCCCGAATTTGGTCAGCCGATGGAGGAGCGTGTGCGCGAAGCGATGGAGCGTATCCGTCGCAACAGCCACCATATGCGGCAAATCATCGAAGACATTTTGAATCTAGAACGTGCCCGCGCGCCTGTATTGACCAAACAAGAGTTTGACTTTGCGGCAGTGGTCGCCGAAACATGTAATCAGCTTGATCCGGAAGCACGGATTAAGCAGCAAAACCTTGAGGTAGATATTGAAACAAATCTTGCCTATGTACATGGGGATCGCGCTCAACTTCGTCAAGTCGCGCAAAACCTGATTGGTAATGCGATCAAATACACGCCGGACGGTGGAACTGTCAGCGTTCGGGTAACAAACGATGTTGATCGGCTGCTCATGGAAGTCGAAGACACAGGCTACGGAATCCCTGAATCAGCGCAGTCGCGGATTTTTCAGGAATTTTTCCGCGCCAAATCAAGCGCGACAACAGGGATTCCCGGAACGGGGTTGGGGTTGAGCTTGGTCAAGTCGGTGGTTTCGGCGCACAATGGGCGAGTCTGGTTTCGCAGTGTCGAAGGTGAAGGTAGTACGTTCTTCGTTGAGCTTCCCTTTGCAGAGGAGTCAGAATGAGCGGAACAGGCGCAGTAAAAAAAATACTTCAAGGCTTGCTGATTCTTGTATGCGGATTAAGCATGGTCGCCGCATATGCTCAAGAAACTGCCGCTGTGCTTGAAGTATCAGCGGAAGGCGTGGATGTTCTGCGGTGGGGGGTCACCAATTGGCTGAGTCTATCCGCTGACGCGCAAACGCCGATCGGCAGTGGGGATCGTATCCGCACCGACGCCTATGGACGGGTATTCATTCACTTCGACGAAACAGACGCCTATGTGATGCCGGATACAGAGATCGTTATCGCCGAATTCTCGCCGGATCGTCTGTCTGTAGAACTAGCCGCCGGGCGGGTAATTTTCGCATTCGATGCGCTTCCTGCATTGGATTTTCAACTTCATGTTGGGAATGTTGTTATCGAAGAACCCTCTTTGCATTTCGCTGTGCAGGTCGAAGAAAACATTGTTTGGGTGATCAGCACTGACGGGATACTCTCAGGCACAATGGATGGCGAGGCGTTTGTTGCTTCTCCGGGAGAAGGTCTCCGCATCAGCGACACGCTTGAACGCGTCGCACTCGCAGGCGATCGAATAAGTTTTGCCAGCATTGATGGTCTGCTCGATGGCTGCCCGGCTGTCGTCAATGGGCGGGGGGAAGTGTCGTTGAATGTGCGCGTTGGTCCAAGCGTAGCGTATGATGTATTGGGCAGTGTTCCGGATGGCTTAAACGTCTTTCTCATGGCGACCAACCCGGATGATGCGCGTTATCGTATTCAATTCCTGAATGGTTTTGGCTGGATACTCTCGAATGCCGTGATCCATAACTGCGACGATCTACCGGTACTGCCTTACAGTGCGGGCGAACATCCTATCCGCATTGTGCGCGCCACATCGGACGAACTCGCATTCCTACGTCCCTATTTCGGCGCGCCAGAGGATGACTTGATTTTCTATATTTTGCCGCAGCTAGACGGGTGAGTTATTCATCGTACAAGTATGTCGCTTCCGCGTAGTAGCGCATCTGACGTTCACGGATTTTCGCTTCGTTCCACTGCTGAAGCTGGTGATTCTTGTCTTCAAGCGGTGTCACCGTATCTCGTAGGATTTCGAGCGGATAATTGATGCGGAGCGCACGCCCTTGCACAATATGGCGGGTGATTCCCGGCGGTATAAACGCTTGTTCGCGCGCCGCGGCGATCACATCGGCAGGGCGGTATCGCGGGAACACCACCAGCGCAATCCCATCGGGATGACTTTCCCAGACGCCGTCCGGTTCGATTAATGCCGTACGCTGAAGAACTGCCCGCTTTTGATACAGACGCACAAATTCAACAAGCCGCTGATTGCGTTCGACAATTTCGCGTGAGCGGGTTGATATGCTGATCATCCGCTCATCACGGAACTGAATCGACGCCAACCCGAACGCCTCCAAGCTTCCGCTCTCGTGCTGCTCAATATCATCGAGCGAGTCGAGATGCGTGAGAAAATCGGCTATACTCCATTGGCAAACGACATGATGCCATGTCTCCAACTGCACCATTTCGCTCCCGTACTGGACGACTTGAACCAGTATGTGTGGATAGCCTAATTCGGTGAAGGCGGAGGTTCGGTTTGCGCCATCCAGAACGACGAAACGTTCACCAGCGTCATCAATTGGCGCGACGATTGGCGGGTTAATCATCACTGCCTCTCGCTTCAGACGTTCCACCAAAGGTCGCTGCCGCTGAGAGTCGTGTTCCTCGTGGGGGAGCAGGCTGCTCGTAGGCACGATTCGGAGGTCTGGGAGAGGAGCGCTGATCGGCGCGACTGGCATCATTTGGTGAACCTATCCAATGAGTGATGGGCTGGTTACTTGTGCAGATTGATATTATCATGCCCATGAGCGTTTTCACAGAACTTACTTCAGCACGGCTTGACACGAAGGAATCAGGATGGGCGCATCGGAACAAGGCGCGGATGCAGTAGAAGGACGTTGGCTCGTCATCCCGCGCACACTGATCTTTCTGACCCATGGTGATGATGTGCTGCTGATGAAACGTGCCGCCCATAAACGTATTTTCCCGAACCGTTACAACGGCGTCGGTGGACACATCGAACGCGAAGAAGACCCGATCACCAGCGCCCGCCGTGAAACGCTCGAAGAAACCGGGCTTGATGTGCCTGATCTTTCGCTGCGCGCTGTGTACCATGTCGATGCTGGAGCGGATACGGGTATTGTGGTCTTTATCTTCACCGGCGAGTCACAATCGCGTGATGTAATCGCCAACAGCGAAGGTACTCTCCACTGGGTCAACCAGAATCAACTAGCGTCTGTTGATTTGGTTGAGGACCTGCCGATTTTGCTCTCGCGTATTCTTCACATGCAAGCGGGCGATTCGACTCTGTTTTATCATCTCAGCTACTCAAGCAGCGACGTACTGCAAATGCGACTCGCCGGAGATTAGGGACTCCCATGACATCAACAACGCCGCCCGCAGTCGCACGCCAATCGCGTCTTCACCTTTTACCTTTGTTGATCTTGTTCGTCTTTTGCGGATTCAGCGCTTGTTTCGCAATCACCCTTGCCACACAAGGCGAAATCACCATTCCGACTGGAAATGCACCGGATCAAGTACTGCGTATCTGGTTGGTTATGGAAGCGCGTCAGCGCGGAGTTGGTATATCAAGGGCGGCAGCGGAATACGTCAGCGCAGATGCGGTTGCCGTGAGGACGACGGTAAGTTACATGCTTTGGCAAGGTGAAGGCGAGTCGGCTGAATACTGCTTGTACTATACACGCGCTAATTCCCAATCTGAGTGGGCACTTACGGATGACCTTCTGAATCTCTGCGACACGCCTTAGGACATCACTGGAACAACTATCATGGAATTTCTGCAAAACCTTGATCCCAATACTGTCACCTTGATCGCTCTAGGCTGCGGTGTCCTGTGTATCGGGGGCATCGTCCTGTTTTTTCTATCGCAGATTCTCGGCGTACTTGGCAGTGTTGTCGGCGCGTTGGGTGGGTTTGCCGCCGATCCGCTCTCGTGCTGCGGGTGCATCGTGGTGATTGCACTACTGGTGATGTGCGGCGGCGGCGTTCTCCTTATCGCCAACGCGCTCGCCGCGTGCGGAACGCCTGCCGCTACCAATTTATGCACATTACTCGGACGTTAAAGTTCCAGCTCAGTGGGTGAACAGCGCGTAGAAGTCTTCCAGCCGATCAGCGACACGTGCGCCCGCATCGCGCAGTGCCGCCAGTTTGTAACCCGCGCTTTCCTCGTTCGTTAAGTAGTGCGCTCCGGCATGTCCCATGCGGACACCCTGTGGCGCAGTCCCGCCTGTGATCAGAGCATAGACGGGTTTACTCATCCGCGATTTGATGAAGCGCGCTGCATCCAGTTCCATACGCCCGCCAAGCTCACCGATCAGAACGACTGCCTCGGTTTCGTGATCGTCCTCAAAGTATTCGAGAATATCCACGAACGATGTCCCGACGATCGAATCGCCGCCGATTCCCACCAGCGCCGATTGACCCAACTCACGAATCGTCAGCCCGTACGTGACCTCGTACATGAGCGAACCACTCCGCGAAACCACGCCGATTCCGCCGCGTGTGGCGATGTACCACGGCATAATCCCGATGCTGCATTCGCTCGGAATTAAGATTCCGGGGGAGTTCGCGCCGATCAAGCGTGACGATGTACCGCGTACATACTCGATCAAGCGCATCATGTCCTGCATCGGAATACCTTCAGTGATGCAAATGATCATGCGGATGCCGGCATCTACTGCCTCGTAAACGGCATCGACGGCTTGTTGTGCGGCAACAGCAACAACGCTGATATCCGCTTCTGTAGCATTGACGGCGGCGCGCACCGTGTCAAATACCGGACGACCGCGCACGCCCCACTCTCCACCTTTGTGAGGCGTGACCCCACCGACCACATTCGTGCCATAGGCGATCATGTGGTCGGTGAAGGTTCGCCCCTCGCGTCCGGTCATCCCCTGCACCAGAACACGAGAATTCTTATTCGCTAGGATAGCCACGTTCGACCTTTCGTTCATTTGCGAGGTGAACGGCACGTCGAGCAGCGTCCTCCAGATCAATCGCGCTGTACAGCGTGAGCCGTGCTGCTTTATCGAGAATTTCCTTACCTTCTTCGTTGTCATAGCCCGACATGCGGACAATCAACGGAACCGATGTCTCAGCCGGCATCCATTGGAGTACTGCGCGCGCGATATCATCACAGCGGGTCATCCCCGCAAACAAATTGAGCAGTACAACATTTACACGTGGCAGGCTCGCTGCAAAGGTGAGCGCGGGCGCAAGCTTTTCCAAGAGTGATCCGCTGCTCATATCAACCATGCCAGCGGATACACCGCCGTAGCGCGTGACTGCGTCTGCGGTCAGCATACCCAATCCCGCGCCGTTCACCACGCTGATGATATCCCCGGCGAGCGGAACATAATTGATCCGCTCCGGGGGCAGGGGCATCGGCGGGGGCGGCGCTCCCGGTTGGCGAAAATGAGCATTCGGATCCACCTCGATGACGCCGCCGTAAGCAATCCAGAGATCATCATTCGTCAGTACCAGCGGATCAAGCGCGGTATAAAGCGAATCCGCATTGAGGTGACACGCATACAGCTTTCGCACAATATCGGTGAAATCGTCCCACAGCATCGTCGGAACATTCACGCCGAGCGCCAGCGCGCGCGCCTGAAAATCGCGCAGACCAATCGAGAGCGTCACGCTCTCAACGATAGGTGTGCCGATCAGCAGAGACGCGCCATCTCGCACAGGAGAAAGCGGCGCAGCAGTGAGATTTACCTTGCCCGTATTCCTATCATTTGACGCGCTCAGTCTCAGTGCTAACTGCCCCTCAACTTCCCAAAACGCCTCACTCTCAATCGCAATTCCGGCACGCAGGAAGTAGTCACGCGCAAACGTCCGGCTGGTCTGGGCGGTATGCTTGTGCAGTTCTGTCTGAAAGTTGTCCACGCGTTCGCTCACAATATTTCGATTTGCTGATCGGTGACGACTACATCGCGGGCATTTACCTCAACCCATTGGAGCGCTTTTGAGATGACTGAATTTGCGTGCGCGCTGCTGTTTGCAACTGCCGCGAACGCGATCACTGCTGTTCCTAAATCGTCATTGAGCGCAATTTCGGCTGCCGACACGTTGAACGTGTTGTGCAGTCGAGTTAAGATCGATTTTAGGATGCTGCGTTTCTCCTTAATCGATGTCAAATCCGGTAGTTCAAGGTAAACAGTGCAGACGCCTACAATTGCATGTGCCATTCGTTGTTGCGCATCTGGGAGATGCGTCCCCAAACCAAAACTAGACAAATACCCAGTTTATCGAGACTAGCTTATTTGTGATAGCCTAAAAATTTGTGGTACACTGCGATGTACAGATTGTACGCTCAACCTGACGAAACAACGGTAAGGGATAGCTGATGGCGCTGCGTGTTCTTTACATCGAAGATGAACCCGATATGCTGGAACTAGTCCGTCTGATCGTCTCACGGCGCGGAATCGAGTATCATGCAGCGACTGGCGGTGTCAAGGGCATCGACATGATCAACAGTGTGCGCCCTGACTTAATTTTGCTTGATTTGATGATGCCGGATTTGGACGGTTGGGAAGTCTACGATTACGTAAAAGCATCCCCAGAACACAACCGCACCCCGATTATTATTGTGACCGCCCGCGCCCAAAGTGATGAGCGTTTGCAGGCGGTGCGCGCGGCGGCAAACCCGGACGATTACATCATTAAGCCTTTTGGACCATCGCAGCTCCTCGATATGATCGATAAAGTAATGGCACGCGCCAACGAGAGCGGCTAAACCAGCCGTTCTGAGCGGCTGCTTCTGATAAACTGTATCGTTTTCCTAACACCCGGCATGGGAGATGTTCATGAGACGGTTACGATTTGTGGGTTCCATGATCGCGCTGCTGGCTGTTCTTTTGCTTGCGCTGATAGGTATCCAAGCTCAGGACGACGGCAATTTACTCACCAATCCTGGATTTGAGCCTCCATTCCCTATCGCCGCAGGGCTGCCGCCGATGCAGGTGGCGAATGGCTGGTTCCCGTGGTACATCGGCACACAACCGCAATATTACGCTTCCTCCGATACAGTTGAGGGAGTTGGCGTGCCTCGTGTTCTTGAAGGTGATGGTCAGCAGTTCTTCACCTACTACAGCGTGCATACGGGCGGTGTGTATCAAACGGTGTCCGGCGTAACCCCCGGCAATTCTTACACGTTCAGCGTCAATGCACATGTATGGTCAACCAGCGGCGGTGATCCGAATATCAGCGCCGAACCGGGTGGCGTGATCGTTCAGGTCGGAATCGACCCGCTTGGCGGTTCGGATGGCGCAAGTGCCGATGTGGTTTGGTCAGCACCCATCGAACGCTATGATGCTTTTAACCTTTATGAAGTGACTGCATCGGCGGCGGCTGAGACGATCACCGTGTGGGTGCGTTCGAGCGTCACGACTGCTGTTCAATACAGTGTTATATATCTTGATAATGCGTCGCTCATTTCCAGCGGTGTGATCGCAGAAACTACGGATGTAGTGGAAGCCACTGAAGCCGTTGATGTGCTGCCGACGGAAGAACTGGTCGTCACTGAACCAGCACCCGAAGCCACCGATGTTGAGCTGGTCACCGAAGAACCCGTTGAAGTGGTCACTGACGAGCCAATTGCAACCCCGGAAGTTGAAGTTACGGCTCCGGTTGAAGTAACGGCGATTGTGGAACTGACGGAAGTTGTGGTTGACAAGACGGAAGAAGTTCCGACCGCGACCGAACTGCCGACGGAAACGCCGCTGCCGCCTACTGAGACGCCGACACCCGTCCCGCCGACGGAAACGCCAACATTGGCTCCGCCGACCGAGACACCTGTACCTCTTCCCACCGAAGTTCCGCTTGAGCCGACGGTCGAAGCACCAATCGAACCGACGCCAACGCTGAATACGGTCGAATTCCCATTCACGTTCTCATACACCGTCCAAAACGGTGACTCGATTGCTGAAATTGCGGCGCGCTTCAACAGCACAACCGAAGCGATCCTGATCGCCAACGGCTTAAATATCGACAGCATCATCTATGTGGGACAGGGCTTGATCGTTCCGCTGCGCCAACCACCCGCCGAAGCGACCGAAGTTGTTGTGATCGATCCGCTGCTGCTGACGGCAACCGCAGTGTTCCAGAGTGCAACCGATGCAGCAGGATCCGGTGTCTCTCCGGCGACCGCAACGCCTCTACCGCCGGTTGTGGCGGAACAAGGAACTGCGCCGCTTCCCCAATGCTATTTCGTCCGCTTTGGCGATACACTCGGCATCATCGCCGCTCGCCTAAATACGACGGTTAGCGCGCTGGCGCGTGCCAATAACATCCTGAATATCAACCTGATTTATGTTGGGCAGTGCATCCGTGTGCCTTCGACCGCGACGCCGCTGCCGCCGTCACAGCCCACCGCCACTGCGACCGCAACGACTGCACCGCCGCCAACAACGGTTCACTATGTGACCTATGGCGAGACACTGTATCTAATCGCTCTGCGTTACGGCGTATCTGTACG
>CALBRY010000120.1 GCA_937927665.1 uncultured Chloroflexota bacterium | reverse complement strand
CACATCAGGCACGCGGATCACCCCCTCTCTGCCAGCGGAGAGGGGGTTGGGGGGTGAGGGCGATCTTGGCAAGCTCAAGTTGAAGCTCGGACAATCCTTCCGGGGGTGAGGAGCAGTTGAAAAACAGAACTGTCGTCCCGTGAACTGAATTCGGAGAGGGTCTACACCCCCGGCGTGACCCTGCGCGCATCTTCGACCACGCGCAGCGCATTCGCCAAGACCGACATGCCTTCGTCAATCTGTTCGTCGGCGATGTTGAGCGGCAGCAGGAAGCGGATCCCGTTGCTAAAAATTCCGGCGCGCATCACGATCAACCCGCGCTTGAGCGCTTCCTCGACCACGTTGATTACTTCTTGCGTGGCGGGTTCTTTACTCAGCGGATTCTTGACCAGCTCCATCAGGATCATCGCACCTAAGCCGCGCACATCGCCGATCAACGGCGCTTGACGCTGGAGATCGTGCAGATGCGTTTTCAGGCGCGCCCCCACTTCTTCCGCCCGCTTGAGAAATTCTGGCTGGCGGATCATCTCGATCGCTTGAATTGCGGCGGCGCACGCCAGCGGATTACCCGAATATGTCCCGCCGAGTCCGCCGGGGTGCGGCGCGTCCATGATTTCGGCGCGTCCCGTCACAGCGGCGAGCGGCATTCCGGCGGCGAGTGATTTCGCCGTCACGATCAAATCCGGCACGATCCCGTAATGTTCGACGGCGAATAGCCGCCCGGTGCGCCCGAACCCGCATTGAATTTCGTCAGCGATCATCACAATGCCGTGTTCGGTGCAAATTTCGCGGATGCGCTGAAGGAATTTCGGCGGCGTCGGGATGAATCCGCCTTCGCCCTGCACCGGTTCGATCACGATCGCCGCGACCGCCGACGGATCAACCTGTGCGATCAAAGCGTATTCAAGCTGTTTGACAGCCGCATCAATATAATCGTCTTCGGTCATGCCAATCGGGCGGCGGTACACATTCGGGAACGGCAGCCGATAGACTTCCGGCGCGAACGGACCGAAGCCTTTCTTGAACAAGCCGTATTTGCTCGTCATCGCCAGCGTGAGATTCGTACGCCCGTGATACCCGCCCTCAAAGACGATGATCGCGCCACGCCCGGTGTGACTGCGGGCGATCTTGACCGCCGTTTCGATGCCTTCCGCCCCGCTGTTGAGCAGAATCGTTTTCTTGGCGTGATCCCCCGGCGTGATTTCGTTGAGCAGTTCAGCGACGCGGACATACGGCTCATATGTGCCGACGATGGCGCAGAAGTGGATCAATTTTTCCGCCTGCATCTTGAGCGACTCGACGACGTTGGGCGGCGTATGCCCGACGGCAAGCGCGCCAATCCCCCCGGCAAAATCGAGTAAGGTGTTCCCATCCACATCTTTGACGGCGGCTCCGTGTGCGGATTCAACACCGATGGCGGAGACTTTCGCCGCACCGCGCGGGGTGGCGGCTTCGCGGCGTGCGGCAAGTGCGCGGCTGTTTGGACCGGGAATTTCGGTGATCAAATGAATGGTGGGCATAAGCTTGTCTCAAGTTTTAGGTTACTGCACAAAATTGTAACGCATGGCGCGCAAAAGCAATCACCGGGAAATGGATCGTCAATCTTAGAAACCATCTGAATATTCGTTTCATCACCCCTCACCCCCTCTACCTGCTTGCGTGGGCTGAGGGGGTGAAGGATTTTTCAGATGGTTTCTTAGGTAGACCGGGTTTGCTGCACCCTTCGCATAACCACCAAAACTGTTAGAACCTGTAAAATTCCTCTCTACTCTATGGCGCTTCATTACGTTTTCAATAAGATAAAAGGATTAGGTGTAGGTAACTTCACCTGTAATCTATTCAAAATTGTCAGGAGAAATGTGTTATGCGACGTTTGAATCACGCACGTTCTATCTGGGCTGCCGCCGCCGTGATCGCGGTTCTGCTCGTAGCTGCGATTCCCGTCTTTGCAGCGCCGGGGGGCACACTCGTCAGCTATAACCTGAATGAATCCGGGTGCTATGTCGATATTACGGCGCAAGTTATAGATGCGCAGTTCTACGCCATCAACATGTGGGATGATGGCAATTTCCGCGCAGGCGGTGGGCGCTATGTCGAAGCAGGCGGAAGTTTGACCGTTCGCTTCTATATCGGCGGTTTGATTTTGCAGGGTGCAGCCGGTATCGGCGTTTATCTTGAAGATGCTGTCGGTCTCGCCGCAACTACCACCTATGACTCCGATGGCAGCGCCCAACTTTGGTCGGATACCGTCGCGACGGACTGCCTGAATGCAGGCTTCACATTTAGCGCGACCGCGCTCGGCGGCGCAGCATGCACCTATCCGCTTCCGGCAGGGTCGGTCGTCTATCCTGTTCCAGCGGGTGCGCTCGCTTTCTACGCGGCAGATGCCAGCACCTACACCGGCTTCAATTTGACGCCGGGAACATGGTACATCAGCCAGTTCAGCGGTGACTTCGCCAAAGTCTGGGTCGCGTGCGAGGCTTCGCCCGTCTGGATTCCGGTCGAAAACGTGCTTCGTTAAGTAGGGGACGGACAGGGCATGCCCTGTCCTCCAAAACCTGAGGACGCGGCATGCCGCCGCGTCCTCACTGTGCAGGTGTGATTGCGGCTATTTCCATTGTTGCGGTCGATTCCTTCGCCCGTTTGCTCTCCAGCGCCCCCGGATCGACACTTTCCATTGAGGTTTGATAGCGTCCGAGGAAGTTTAGCCAGAAGAAATCCCCCACCACGCGCACCGCTTGACGGCGCGACGGCATAAACAGGATGAAGAATCCGAAACGCAGCCACCAGCCGATAAACCCCGTAAACTGCATCCCGTAAAGCTCGGATGCGCCCTTCATCATGCCCATACTCGCCGCTTGACCCAACCCGCGATACGTGAGTTTTTTCGGCGGTTGACCTTTCGCCGCTTGCGCGATATTGATCCCGATCTGCTTGCCGTGCATGATCGCCCACAGCGCATTTGCCGGACACGGTACGCCGCTGATGTGCGGCACGCTGGCGGTATCGCCGCCCGTCCATACGCCTTCAAAACCGGGGACGCGCAGCCGATCATCCGTCTGGATCAAGCCGTCCGCCGTGCGCGTGAATGCTTCTGTTCCCGGCATCACCATTGATTTTTGCCCGACGGTGCTGATCACCGTGCGCGACGGAATAAATGTCCCGTCGCTTAGCTCGACGCCGCCGCTGCGAACATGCGCTAAGCGGGTGTTCAAGATGATCTCCACGCCCCATTTTTCTAACTCGCGCGTGATGTAATCCGCCAAACGGTCATAACGTGGGCGAAGCTGCGGCACGAGCGCCGATCCGCTGTGAACGAGGATCACCCGCGCTTTGTGCTGCTGGAGCGCCGGAAAATTCGATTTGACGATGTGGAACATCTCCGCGATGTTCGCCGCCAATTCGACCCCCGCGAAACCGCCGCCGCCCACGACCACTGTCAGCATCGCCTGTGCCGCCGCCGTATCGCTGAGTCCTTCGGCGGTTTCCAACATGCGGATCAACTGGTTGCGCGTGCTTAATACGCCGCCCGGTTCTTTTACGCTGAACCCGTGCTGACGCATACCGGGGATCGTGTCCATCAGGTCATAGCTGCCGTTGCCGAGGACGACATCATCATACGGAATTTCGCGGATCGTCTCGTCGCCCACCATTTTGACGCGCACGATTTTTCGCGCCGTATCGACATGCTCGGCATGCGCGCGGACGAGCGCTGCATGGCGCATCACCAGCCGCAGCGGACTTTGACGGTTGGCGATCGACATGACTCCGGTGAGCGCTTCGGCGGTGAAACCGTGAAACGAGTGATAATTTTTCGGGGTGATCATGGTGACTTGAATTTGACCGTTCCGCACCAGCTTTCCGGCGCGGCGCATCAAAAAGCGATACACCCATACACCCAGATAGCCGCCGCCGATGATCACAACACGCCGGGGTTGGGTGCTCATGAGGGTTCCTTTTCGTTCCAACCCTTGACGTATTCGCCGATGCGGGCATCGGTGAAGTACGCAAGGCGCTTGACGTTGCTCAGGTTGCGGAAGGAGACATTATCGGTGGTGGATGTGCCGCCGAACGTGCCGCATCCCAACGTCAGCGACGGCGTGAGATCCGTCGCCACGCCGACGACGCCATGCGCGCCGGGGGAATTGACCAGGATTCGGCTGGCGGGCATCATCATCCCGTAGCGGTGAATGAGCACCTCGTCTTTACTGTGAATGATCGCCGTGTGTCCGCCGCCGTCGATTTGCAGCAGTTCGACCGCCTTGTTTAACCCGTCTTCGGCATCCGCCGCCGTGAATAAACTCAACAGCGGCAGCAGTTTTTCGCGCGAAAGCGGACTGCCGGAGTCGATTGCGTCAGTTTGGACGATCAACAGCTTGATCGGGTACGGGCGTTCGATCCCCAACACCGACGCGATCAGCGCGGCGGGCTGCCCGATAGCGATCGGGATAAAGGCGTTCAGCTTGGGATCAATCCCCTGTGTCATCAAGCGTTGAATTTCGGCAGGGGTCAAAATTGCTGCGCCGTTCGCTTCTAATGCCGTCAAAAATGCCGCTTTGACGGATGCTTCGACGATCAAGTTATGCTCCGCGCCGCAGATCAGCCCGTTATCGAATGTTTTGCTCAAAATCACGCATTTCGCCGCGTGATCGAGATCTGCTGATGCGGTGATGAACGTCGGCGCGTTGCCGGGACCGACGCCGATCGCGGGTTTGCCGCTGCTGTACGCCGCTTTGACCATCTGCGCGCCGCCTGTCGCTAAAATCATGCCGATCTTGCGATGGCTCATAAATGTTTGGGTCAGCTTGCGATTGACACGCCCTTCCACCCACTGCACGATTTTTTCCGGCGCGCCGTGCGCCACGATGATCCCGCGTATCAGGTTACCCATCTGGGCGCAGACTTTTTGGGTGCGGTTGTGCGGGCTGAG
>CALBRY010000119.1 GCA_937927665.1 uncultured Chloroflexota bacterium | reverse complement strand
ATCAGCGCCCCACTTGACAGCCGGTTTCGCAACGGGTTTGTGAATACGATTTTCTTCACCTTCCTGTTTATTGCCGTCTGTTTAGCACTTGGGCTGCTGTTGGCGGTTCTGCTCGATCAGAAAATTCGCGGTGAGGCGATCTTCCGCACCATTTTCTTATTCCCGATGGCGTTGTCTTTTGTGGTCACGGGTGTGGTGTGGCGCTGGTTGTTCAATGTGAACGCCGGGATCAACCGCTTACCTACGCTGTTAGGACTGCCGCCCGGCGAGTTCCAATGGCACACGAGTCAGCAGCGAATATTAGAATTTAACTGGCAAGACCTTCCGACCATCATCGCAGTCATCATCGGGCTGGTGGTCATCCTTCCGGCTTTCTATTACATCATCCGGCGGCGTTCCCGTCCGGCGATTTTCGTGCTTGCCATCGCCATGTTGTTGAATATTTACCTGCTTTTCAGCGCGACTCCGGCACTGTGGCAGGCGCTCCCCCGCCCTGAACGGTACGGCTTCAATCTCGCATTGATCGCGTTGGTGATTGCGGCGGGCTGGCAAATGAGCGGCTACACGATGGCGATGTATCTTGCGGGGCTGCGCGGCGTTCCCGAAGAACTGCGCGAAGCCGCCCGCGTCGATGGATGCAGCGAACTCGGCGTCTATCGCCGCGTTGTACTGCCCCTGCTTGCGCCGATTACCCTGAGCGCGATGATCGTGCTCGGTCATATTTCGCTCAAGATTTTCGACCTGGTATATGTGTTGGGCGGCGGCGATCTGCTTTCGATTGACGTGCCGGGTATGTACATGTGGTTTGAAACCTATCGCGGATTCTTGCCAGCACGCGGCGCAGCGGTAGCAATGATTATGCTCGTCTTGGTGGCGGTGGTGATCGTGCCGTACCTGTACGCAAACCTGAAAGGGGAGCAGAAAAAATAATGACTACTGCACAAACACCCATCATCGCGCCCATCAAAGCGGCGGCGAAAAAACCGGGTCGCCCGGCTGGGCAGATCGCACGCACGACGATTGTCTACGTCGTCTTGATCGCATTCGCAGTGGTTTTCATGCTGCCCATTATCGTTGTGCTGCTGACGAGCTTCAAAAGCACGGCGGAAGTCGATATTACCCGCATGTGGGAACTCCCCAGTCAACTGAGCTTCGAAAGCTTCGGCGCGGCATTCGAAGCCTTAAAAGTTGGCTTAACCAACAGTTTCCTTCTCGTCATTCCGGCGACAGTCATTTCGGCGGTGCTGGGATCGCTCAACGGGTATGTCTTGAGCAAATGGAAATTCCCCGGCGCGAACATCATTTTCCCGCTCATGCTGTTTGGCATGTTCATCCCGTATCAAGCGATTATCATTCCGCTCGTGCAGTTTTTGCGCGGGATCGGGCTGTATAACACGCTGCCGGGATTGATCATGTGCCATGTCGTGTACGGGCTGCCGATCACGACGCTGATCTTCCGCAACTATTACGCAGAAGTGCCCGATGAAATGCTGGAAGCAGGCGCAATCGACGGTGCGGGCTTTTTCGGGCTGTACTGGAAGATTGTGCTGCCGATTTCGCTCCCCGGCTTTGTCGTCGTGGCGATCTGGCAGTTTACGCAAATCTGGAACGAGTTCCTGTTCAGCATCACCATCGCTCAGGGAACGCCAACGGTGACGGTCGCGCTGCAAAATATCGCCGGAAGCCAGATCATTCAATGGAATGTGCAGATGGCGAGCGCATTCTTGGCAGCCATCCCGACAACGATCGTGTATATCCTGTTGGGGCGCTACTTCATTCGCGGTTTGCTCGCGGGGAGTATCAAAGGTTAAGCAGTATTCGCCCTCAACCGCAGAGTCGCGTTATGACTCTGCGGTTGGTGTTTCCCCGCCAATCGTCCGATCCCAGAACGCGGCGGTGATGCGGGCATAGTCGGCTTCTCCCACCACGGTGACATAATTCCCGTGTCCTGCTCCGCTGATCCGCCACAATTCGACATGATCGCCGGATGCTGCCATTATTTCCGCACCGGAGAGTCCCGGTTCATCTGTGCCGTAGATCAACAAGACCGGGCGCGGCGCAATCTGTGTTATCGCCACATGCGGAACAAGAACGCTCACATCAACGCCCGTTGTCATTTGATAGCCAACTTGTGCGCCGAACCTGAACAACGCCCCCATAAACGGAATCCGTTCGTCAAATACCGCCGTATTTGCCGCGACTTCCCCCCAGAAATCGTGATACCCACCCTGCGCGATCACCGCGCTGATCTGACGATAGCGCGCCGCCGCCATAATCGCGGTTGAGCCTCCGGCAGAAAATCCGTGAATACCGACACGAGTCAAATCGACATCGGCGCGTGTTTGAAGATACGCCAGCGCGTCCCCAACCTGATCAACTTCAAGATAGCCTAATGAATTGATCTGTCTCGCGGCACAGGTGCGCGATTCATACGCAAGAATGTTATACCCCGCCGCTTGAAACAAGCGCAGTTCATGCAGGCGATCGCCGCGTCCTGCCGCGCCAGTCGGCACGCCGATAATCGTTCCGCGCGCTGGTGCTGATGCCGGAATAAAATAAGCGCGAAGCACACCGCCAATCGACGGCGCGGGAATGCGAATATCTTCGAACGCCAGCCCATACGCCGATGGATCACCCGCTCCCCCGCAGATCGGCACAGTTAATCCCGCCATGAAAATTACGCCCGCGCCAGTCGGCAGCAGCAGAAAAATCAACACGACGGCGATCAACACACTGCGAATGACGAATTTCACCCGAATTTGGGGGTTGGGATTCATGAGACAGCGCTCCTTTTCCGCTATAGTACACATTCTTGGAGTTTATTGGCTGGAATGCGATCATGACCAACCCGAAACACGTCCTAGATCACCATAAAATTACCCCCAAAAAAGGTTTGGGGCAGAATTTTATCCATGATCCCAATGTGCTGGAAAAGATCGCCACGCTGGCAGAACTCATGCCCGACGATACGGTACTCGAAATCGGACCGGGAACGGGAGCACTTACCGAGCATATCGCGCCGCATGTGCGTCAGGTAATCGGTGTCGAAATTGACGAACGGCTGATCCCTGTTCTCGAAGCGCGGTTCGCCCATGTGCCAAATGTGCGCTTTCTGCATCAGGATATTCTCGAAACCCATCTGCGCGAAACCGTCCCGCCGGGATATGTCGTCGTGGCAAACCTGCCGTATTACATCACGAGCGCGATTCTGCGTCACCTGCTGGAGAATCCACCGCAGGCGCGGCGGTTGATCTTGACGGTTCAGCTTGAAGTTGCGGAGCGCTTGATCGCCAAACCGGGCGAGATGAGCTTACTCAGCGTGAGCGTGCAGTATTATGCGAAGGCGCGCATCGTCATGCGGATCAACAAAGCGGTCTTTTACCCGCGCCCCGATGTTGACAGCGCCGTTGTTCGGCTCGATCCGCACCTAAGCCCTCCGGTCGATGTACCAAACGATGCGATATTTTTCCGTGTGGTGCGGGCGGGGTTCGCGCAAAAGCGCAAACAGTTGAAAAACACGATTGGCGATGGGTTGTCGATCGGTCATGAACAAGCGGGAGACGTGATCACAGCGGCGGGAATCGATCCGAAACGCCGCGCCGAAACCCTCTCACTTGAAGAATGGGCGGCGCTGGCGCGGGCATTTCATGAAGCAGCCCAGCAGACGAATCAGCCGGTCGCTCCGCAACTTGAGTGATGTTTTTGGCGTATACTAGTCGTTATGAGAATGGGGTGAACCGCAGATCATGCGCTTACAGTTTAGACGACGAAATCTTCCGTGGTTGATCGTGTTAGGCGCGATGACCGGAATTGGACTGCTTTCCGGCATGGCGAGTCCGTTGGTCGCGGCGGCGCTGGCGGGGATGTTTGGTGCGGCAGTGATCGGATCGATGTTGAACTTCTCGCCCAAGCGGGTGACAGAGCTTTCGCGTTCGTCGCTTACGGCGATGCGAATGAGTACCAACGCCCGCGAAGCATTCGAGCGGGCACGGCGGCGCGGCGGCATGATCGACCCCGGTCTAACGCTGCTCGATGTCGGCTTGATCACCGTGCAAACCGGACGCGCCGGGATGGATCTCACCATGACGCGAGACATCTCGCAAGATGAAGACGGTGTGCGCCCCTTCGTTCAGCTTCATGTGCAGCCTGTCCTCGCGGATCGACAAGCACGCATCCGTTTTGAATTGATCGATGGTAACGGAGCGCGTCAGTATGTCCACGAAATGCGGACATATCTACGCGAAGGCGAAATGAATCTGCTGGCAGATCAACAGCTTCCGCTGGCGCAGAATCCAAAAATTGCCGCCGGAGAATGGGATCTGCGCGTTTTTGTCGATGGCTCGATGATCGGGGCGCTTGGCTTCACGATGATCCCTTCGTTGAGCGATCGTTTCCGCCGCCCGGATACGGATGTTCAGGGCGCGGCGACCCGGCTTGCGGATGAAATCACGGATGAGGACGAACGCGAACTTCCGGCGGATGATCGTCCGATGTCGCTGGAAGAACTGCTGCGTCAGCGCGGTCAGGGTGGAAATCGCCCGCCGCAAAATCCCTAGTCATCAGGATAGAAGGCATACAAACAGCTTATGAACCGTCGATTTGGAGAGATACTCCTTGGCATTTTTCTCCTGATGGTAGGAATCAGCGCGCTGGCATCCTCACCGGGGCTGGCGATGCTTCTGGTAGCAATCGGCTTGATCATGTTCGCCGTGCAGTATGGGCGAAGCGTCAGCCAGATGCCGCCGCGCGGCGTGCGCCGTCCTGATTACCGCCGCCGCCGTGCGTGGTGGGAAGAACTCCGCGACGAATTTATGCAGGAACTCTCCGCGAGTCAATCACAATCACAGCGCGAACGCGCCCAACGGAGCGCACAGGAACGCGACTACGAAGCACGCCAAGCACGCTTGCGGCAGGAAGATCGCGCCCCCGCTCCCCGTCCGTCACCTGCTGAAGATATCAGCCCGCGTGAAGGCGTATATCGTCACGCGATCGCGGCGGCACGGCGAGCCGGTATTGACCCGGATCACACCTATGTCCTTTCGACCGATGTCGGCGTGCTGGTTTACCGGGGAACAGATGCCCCTGTCATTCAGCGGACAACCGCGCTCAACGATACTGCCGATTTTATTCAGCCGTTTATCTCGCTGCGGCTGCCGACCGACGCCGAAGGGCGCGTCAAATTTGAATTGGTGGACGAAGAGGGAACACGCCGCTTTGTTCATGAGGAGTTTTATCGGCTGCACGGCGGCTCAAACCTGATCACCCCGCCCTCGCGGATGCGCGTAAGCGATATCGGCGCATCACAAACGAAATGGCGGATGCGTGTTTACGCCGAAAATATGCTCGTCGCTGAACACGAAATCGAATGGGAAGTCGCGTCAACCTCGGTTGTGCGCCGTCATTTAATGGAAGATGGCGAAATCAGCACCGAAGGCGTTAAAGAAATGCGTAATTTGATCGAGGAACAGAAGCTCACATCCATGAGCCTTGATGACCTCCTCGCCTATCAAGACGACGATCCCGCCTCAAAGCAGGCGCGATCATAAGCCGCGATACGCATCGCGTTCGCGCTGTTTTGCATCAGATTCCGGGAAAGCGCGCTGACTGCCGATTTTGCGATTCAGCGCGTCGCGGCAGATGGCGAAAATGGATGAAGCGTCGGAGCGGGTGGTCGATGAGGGTCGTTAACGTGGCTGCCTATAGTTTATTAGACACCCGCGCCGAGCAGTCCTTGTAATACCGCGATCAGTTCCCCAAACTTGCCATTCTTCATTAAAGCGGCATCCGCGCCAATACGTGTACGCCAATCTTCAAGATGATAGCGAACTCCCGCTGTATAAATAACAATCGGGATTGACCTTGTTTGCGGGTCTTTTTTGAGGACAGCACACAGGTCAGCGCCGGTCATACCCGGCATCATGTCGTCTAGTACAATCGCGCTCGGCTGCTTCTGCTGAATAGCGGTTAGTGCCTGAGCGGCGTTTGATGCCACACGCGGCGCGAAACCGGCGCGGGTGAGCATTGCCAACAGCAGCGCTTGAAATTCAGGCTCATCATCCACAATCAGAATGTCACACTTCATGGAGGCTCTTCTTTTCCGCACGAGATTAAAATTACAGCATTGATGGAAAATCTATACCAAAATCATACCTCAACGATACTCGCAGATTCCATAAGGATGCAAGTGTGAAGTTGAGTGTTTTCGATACAATCTTCCGATCTACTCATCTACCGGTCGAAGTGCAGACGCAACAGAACAGAGGAACAAAATGAAAATCGGGATTATTGGCGCGGGGGCGACCGGCATGGCGGCGGCGTGGGATCTTGCCCGTGCCGGACACGAAGTTACCTTGTTTGAAGCGGGCAGCGAAATCGGCGGATTAGCAGCAGGCTTCAAAGACGCAGGATGGGAATGGGCGCTCGAAAAGTTTTATCATCATTGGTTCGAAACCGACGCCGATGTTCTCAAGCTCATTGACGAAATGGGCAAAACCGATCAGGTACTTTTCCCGCGCCCCAAAACATCCTATTGGCTGGATGGAAAAATCGTGCGCTCAGAGATGACGCCGCAGTCCGTCTTATTCGCCCTCCCCCTCAGTTTGATCGCCAAAATTCGCTTAGCATTCGGCGGCGGACTGCTCAAATATGTGCTGCGCGATTGGCGCACCATGGAAAAAAACACCGCGGCAAGCTGGATCAAGCGGGTGATGGGACAAGAAGCCTATGAGCGCCTGTGGCAGCCGCTTTTGATCGGCAAATTCAGCGATCGTTACGAGCAGGTCAATATGGCGTGGCTGTGGGCGCGCATCAAAACGCGCTCGGTGCGTCTGGGGATATATCAGGGCGGATTTCAAGCCTTCTTGAATGATCTCGGCGCGGCGATCACGCAAAAAGGCGCGTCCATTCATTTGAACAGTCCCGTCGAGCAGATCAGGGTCGTGGATGGCAAACCCACGCTCACCGTAAAAGGCGAAACCCACACCTTTGATCGCGTTCTCAGCACCACATCGCCGGGGCTGATGCTCAAACTGGCGGACGGACTGCGCGAAACGCCGTATGGTCAAAAAGCGGCGGCGCTGGAAAGCATCGGCGCGGTGTGTGTCGTGTATGCACTCAAGGAATCAATCCTGACCGATGGCACCTATTGGCTCAGCCTGCCCGCCACCAATCCGGATAAGTCGAAGAATCCGTTTCCTTTTCTGGCGCTGGTCGAACACACCAACTGGATGGATAAAGCCCATTACGGTGGGGATGTGCTGGTCTACTGCGGCGATTATGTGCCATCGGACCATGAATATTTCACCATGAGCGATGATGCACTCGCGGCGCGGTTTGCGGCAGTCCTCCCCAAGTTCAACCCGCAGTTTTCGCCCCAGTGGATTCGCAAAACATGGGTATGGCGCGCCCCGTATGCGCAGCCCGTCCCACAGGTGAATCACAGCGCGAAAATTCCGGATGTGAAGACTCCCCTGCCCGGTGTCTATTGGGCAAGCATGAGCCATGTCTATCCATGGGATCGCGGGACAAATTACGCTGTACAGATGGGGCGCGAGGTCGCCGCGAAGATGACCACGTCAAACCCTTAAATTTCTGGACAAGAAAACAGGGTTTTCACCGCAGAGAACGCAAAGAGCGCA
>CALBRY010000118.1 GCA_937927665.1 uncultured Chloroflexota bacterium | reverse complement strand
ACAGCTGTGGTACGTCCATTGTGCCATTTTTTCCTATACTGGACTGATCCGAGCATTTTTTTCAGGACAATCTTATGGATATCCAAATCCAGCGCGTGGAATATCAAACAATTGCGCCACTGCGAGACTTGTATCGTCAGGCAGCTAACTGCGAGATCGTCCATGATTCTATCCTCAGCCGCGCGCTTGCAGATCCGTATCTCATCCTCGTCAAGGGGCGGTCAGTGGGCTATGCCGGTGTTTGGAATCAATATACCCCCGGTCAGCTTATGGAGTACTATCTAAGTCCGCATCTACGCGCAGAAGCCCTGCCGATTTTCCGCGAAGTCCTGAGCTTCACACAGGCGACGCGTATTCAGGCGCAAACCAATATACCGCTGATGGCGCTCATGCTTTTCGACTGCGGCATCGACATCACCTGTGAAGCGATTTTGTTTGAAGATTCCATCACCACAGCGCTGACGTGTCCAACTGGAACTTTTCGACCCATCACGCCGCACGAAAGCGCCGCGATCTTTTCTCATACCCGTGAGCCAATTGGCACGCACGGGATTGAATCAAACGGCAGCATCGTTGCAACAGGCGGTTACTTCACTCACTATAATCCGCCTTATGCGGATGTCTATATGGAAGTGTCGATTGATGAAAGGCGGCATGGTTATGGTAGTTATCTGGTGCAGGAAGTCAAACGGTTGGCGTATGAATCCGGTCGTAAACCAGCATCTCGCTGTAACCCGGATAACATCGCCTCGCGCCGGACACTGCAAAAAGCGGGACTTTTGCCGTGCGGATGCCTGCTGACAGCCAAAATCAACCCGGCGATTTGACGCCAAGTAGAAACGTAGAATTATCACATGATCATCCGCCGCAACTTCTTTTTGCTTTTCTTCGTGCCTTTCCGGCTTGCTTTCCGGCTTGGCGTGTTTGTGTTCACGCCCATGCTGTTTTTGCTCTCGTGCTTTGCGATCATCATCGGATCGGGAGTACCGGGGCGGCTGGTGTGGTTCACGAATGATTATCGCGTCGGTGTGATCGATGTGGAGCGTGGGATGCTTTTTTTGTATCCGCCGTCGATGCCGCTGAGTCCGGATCTGCCCGTTGGTGAAATCGCGGTTACTACCGGGCAGATCATCCGCACCTTCAGCCGCGATTTGATGCCCGCTTTCAGCCGCGCGATGCCGGTCGGGAATCTGCCGATGGACTGCTACGACTGGTCGCCCAATGGTGCATATCACTTATGTGAAAGCCAGTGGAATGGTGTTTCACGTTTGTGGATTTTCGACCCATACGGCGGTCATCAGCCGATCCTGATGATCGAGTCCGCTGAATACACGCTGAACGGCGCATTCTCGCCGGAAAGCGACCGGCTCGCGGTGTCGTTTTCGCGTGCGAGTCGTGAACAAGCCGAAATCTATATCTATACGCTGCCTGATGGCGAACGCACGCCGATTGGCACTTACACCATGCCGGAAGTGCTGCTGCGTTGGGATCATGACTTGCAAGGTGAATGGTTTGACTCGCGCAGTGGGGTTTGGAGCATGTTCACAATCCTGCATGCGGCGACCCCGCCGACCGTGTTTCCGATCGAACGGATCAACGATGGGAGTCATCTTCACTGGCTGAACGAAAATGAAGTCTTGCGCATGACCATACCCACCACGCACCGCAGCGTCCAGACACGCACCACGTACCGCAGCCTCCAGATCATGTTTCGACTTGAATATATCCGCCTTGATCCGCCGCTGCGCCGGGTGATCTACGAAGGAACAGAACTCGGACGATTCCGCGTGATCGGGGTACAATTCGACGATGAATATACGATTCTGCCTTAATAGGAGTGTTTTTTAAGATGCTTGATCCGATCACGCTTGAGAAGATCGCACAGGCGCGGACGCTGCACGGAGTCCCGCATACCGCGCCGAAAGTGCCGTTCAAAAATATCCGTCATTTGCTCTCGCTGCATGCGTCGGTTTCGCCCGAAAAAGTCTTTTTGATTCATTACGACGGCGACGGAAACCGTGAGGAATTTAGTTATGCCGCGTTTAATGCCCGTGTGCATCAAGCGGCGGGGTTTCTTTATGATGATCTGGGTGTGCGGCGCGGCGATACGGTGGCGACGATTGGCTACAACCACAGCGACACGGTGATCGTTTACTTCGCGTGCTGGTTGATCGGTGCGCGGGTTGCGCCGCAAAACGTGACCGAAGATGACCGGCGGATCGCGTATATTTTGCGTAACAGCGAAGCTGTCACCTGTTTGGCGCGCAGTGAATATCTGGAACGCGCCGAAACGATCATCCACGGCACAGATGAAGGACTGGGGGCGGCGAATATCCGCCAGATCGCGCAGATGGGCGGGACAGCTTCGGAGAAGTACCCGCATTTTAATCGGGCGATCATCACCAAACCGGATACATTTGTCGCCAGTCATGAGCGCCCGACGCTCGATGATGAAGCGCTGCTCGTGTACACCAGTGGGACGACAGGCGCACCCAAAGGGGTTGTGCTGACGCAGTACAACCTGCTGATCGACGCACAGGGAATCGCGCAGTGGCAGGCGATCACGGGGAATCAGCGCATGATGAATGTGCTGCCGATCCATCATGTGAATGGAATCGTGGTCACGCTGGTGACGCCGCTGCTCGTCGGCGCGTCGGTCGTGCTTAACCGCGCGTATTCGAGCCGCCATTTCTGGGAGCGGATCGCCCGTGAAGGCGTGCATGTCGTCTCGGTTGTGCCGACTCTGCTTCAGTTCGCGCTCGATTATGCCGCGCAAGCTGAATCAGAGGGCGGATCGATCTGGGGGGAAGGGATCGGCAAACATGATCTGCGCCACTTCCGGCATATCATCTGCGGGGCGGGTACACTCTCGATGACGCTGGCGAGCGCGTTTGAGGAAAAATTCGGCTTCCCGATCCTGCACGGCTACGGATTGAGCGAAACAACCTGCTATTCGTGCTTCCTGCCGATCGATCTTTCGTGGGAGGAGCACCGCCGCTGGATGCTCGATTACGGCTATCCGTCGATTGGATGCCCGATTGAACCAAACGAAATGGCGATCTTCGATCCATCGGGGAGCGGAACGCCGTTGGGTGCGGGAGAACGCGGCGAAATTTGTGCGCGCGGTCATAACGTGATGAAGGGATACTTCAAGCGCGCGGACGCGAACGCCGAAACCTTCAAATTCGGGTGGTTTCGCAGCGGCGATGAGGGATTCTTTCAGGTGGATGATCACGGGAGGACATTCTTTTTCATCACCGGGCGGATCAAAGAATTGATCAATCGGGGCGGGGTCAAATTCAGCCCGTTTGATATTGAAGAAGTGCTGCTCGGTTACGCGGGGGTTAAAGTCGCGCTGGCGGTCGCCTTCAAAAATGATTACTACGGGGAGGAAGTTGGCGCGTATATCGTGGCGCAAGAGGGCGTAACACTCGACGCAGACGCGATCCTCGCGTACTGCCGCACCAAGATGAGCTTTGAAAAATCGCCGAAAGTCGTTTTGTTCGGCACCGAAATTCCGGTCACAACAACAGGGAAGTATCAGCGGCTGAAGCTGCAAGACCTGTTCGCGGAATGGGAACACACACAATTCAGGAAGTAGGCACACACACCATTCAGGAAATAGGCATACACAAAAGGACTTATCCTCTATGAAACGTCTCCTGTTTCTCGCTATTCTGCTGTTGATCAGCGCGTTTGCTACGCTTGGCGCGGTACTGGCTCAGGACGAACCCGCGCCGATGCCCACACTCGATGAACTGGCGGACGGGTGGAATATGCTGATGCCCGGCGGCGAGACGATCTGCGCGCGCGGCACGCCTTACGCGTTCTTCGTGCATCGCGGCGATCCTGCCAAGTTGATGGTGTATTTTCAAGGCGGCGGCGGATGCTGGAACGCGCTCACATGCAGCGCCAACGGCGGCACATTTGATGACAGCGTGAGCGAAAACGAATTCGATATTTATCAGGGCATTTTCGATTTTGAACAGGCGGCGAATCCGTTCAGGGATTATACCTATGTCGTCGTGTCGTACTGTTCGGGTGATTTTCATGGCGGAAACGCGGAAAACACCTATACCAGCGCTCTGGGCGAAGAAGTCACGGTAACGCATCGCGGCGCGGTCAATACGGCGGCGGTTCTCGAATGGACGTATGCCAACCTGCCCGCACCGGATTCGCTCGTGATCGCCGGAAGCAGTGCGGGATCGATCGGCGCGTATTTCCACGCCGAACACATCCTCGATCATTACAGCGCGGCGAATCCTGATCTTGAGGCGCTCGTGTTTGGCGATGCGGGAGTCGGCGTGAGCGGCGAAACGGTCGGCGATCCGTGGGGATTAGGAAGCGCGCTGCCGGATGATCCGGCATTTGAAACGGGGAATATGCGCTCGGTGATGGAAACGCTCACGCGGCGGTTGATCACCCTTTACCCGAACGTACCGATCGTGGCGTATTCCAATGCACAGGACACGGTGCAAGTGCTGTTTTATGAACTTTTGAACGGGCAGTTCCCGACCGGACGCCGCGCGGATGCGTGGGAAGCGGCAATGCGCGCTCATCTGGCGGGTATGGCGGAAGCGCCGAATTATCACTACTACATCGCGGACGGCGAACAGCATACGATTCTCGCCTACCCGAATTTCTACACGCTCGATCAAAATGGTACGCCGCTGGTCGATTGGTTGAATGCTGTGCTGGCGGGTGAGACGGTCGAAAACGTGGATTGAGGGGAAAAGCAACCCCTCCCCCGACCCCTCCCCGCTGGCGCA
>CALBRY010000117.1 GCA_937927665.1 uncultured Chloroflexota bacterium | reverse complement strand
TGCACAAGGTGCATCGATGCTCGTGTATCAACATTACCCACGCGTCAACCATGAGGTGTTCGTCTCCGATTTAGCCGCTAAACTCCTAGAAAAAACCTCCGCATCGGAAGTTATCGCCATTCGACCGCGTGCGACAGGCTCAATGTATTTTCTAATTCCACAATCCAAGCATCGCGCCGCGATCGAATCAGGGTTAACAAATTTGGCGAATCGGTGGGGTGAACAGCTTTTGCTCAGCGCGCACACGCAGCCGCAGTCTGAAACCACGCCCGCCCCATTCCCTATATGGAGTCAAGGTATGCCATCAGATCACGAAATATCCATCGAACGTGAGCACTACTATCTAGAGACGAACGGCGTGACGCTCCACGTCGTACAGGCGGGACCCAAAGACGGCGAACCTGTTTTCCTGCTGCACGGCTTCCCCGAATTTTGGTACGGCTGGAACAAGCAGATCGACGCACTCGCGGCGGCAGGTTTCCGCGTATGGGCACCCGATCAGCGCGGCTACAACCTGAGCAGCAAACCGCACGGCGTCGAGGCTTACCGCGTTGGTGAACTCGTGCGCGACATTCTCGGCTTGATCGACCAGTGCGGACACGAAAAAGTTAATCTCGTCGGGCATGATTGGGGCGGTGTTGTTGCGTGGACGCTCGCCATGCGCGCCCCGGAGCGGCTCAAAAAGCTGGCGATCCTGAACATCCCACACCCGGCAGTATTCGCACGCACCCTGCGCGAAAACCGCCGCCAGCAGTTGAAAAGCTGGTACGTGGCGCTGTTTCAAATCCCCGTGCTGCCTGAACTTCTGCTCGGCGGCGGTGATGCGAACGGCTTGGCGATGATGATGTTCCAAAGCTCAAATCCCGGCACATTCAACGATGCCGATATTGCCCAGTACACGAAAGCATGGAAACGCCCCGGCGCGCTCACCGGGATGCTCGGTTGGTATCGCGCCATTGGGCGCAGTCCATCGTCCGTCATGCCGGGCGGCGATGTCCGTGTTCACGTTCCTACATTGATGCTTTGGGGAGAAAAAGACATCGCCCTCGATGTGAGCAGCGCACAACCGAGCATCGATCTATGCGACGATGGGCGGTTGTTCACCTTCAACGACGCGGGTCACTGGATCGCCCACGAAAAGCCCGAAGTCGTCAACGCGCACTTGATCGAGTTTTTCAAAGAGACAAAAGAATAAGGGCATCAACGCAAAGGCGCTGGGGCGCAAAGACACGAAGATTTTCTTTGCGCCTTTCCGTCTTTGCGTTGATGCATTGCGTTCTACTCCGACGGCAGCACCGTGAACACCGTCCCGTTGGTGCGCGCGTACACATCCGGGAAGTAGGCTTGTTCCGCCGTCGCGGGGATCACGTTATAAACCCCCGGCAGCCCTGCCCGCAGCGTATACACAAATTGATACGTTCCCGCGGGTAGATAACGGCTCGAAAGCGTTACCCGCTCATCGCGGAAATCAATATCGCTGAACCACCACCAGCCCCACCCCTGACTAAACGGATCATCCGAATCGATGCTGAAATCTGGCTGAGTCCCCACCTGTGGCGACGTCGCCAAGTTCGGATTCACCGCGTCCGTACCTGCCGGGATCGGGTCATTGATCACCACGTACAGCAGATCAGTCGGCGCGATGATCGTCAAGCGCACTTGAATTTCATCCCCTACCCGCGCTTCGGTGATCGGCGCATGATCCGGGTCATCAAGTAGGCTGTACTGCCGCTCGATCACGATCCCGTTCGCTAGCGGTTCAACCGCGTTCACGGGCAGGAATGCCTGCAAGAACACCGTGTAATACAATCCGCCTTGCCCCGCCCCGCGTTCGATCGTGAATGTGTTTTCCGGCTGAAGTTCATCAAACGGAATCTGAGCGAACACCAGCGGAGTCGTCGCATCGATCGGCGGCACACCCGCCGCTAATTCCTCATCGTTCAGCGTGACTGTGTACGAATACGCTTGCAGCGCGTCGCCGGTCGCGAGTCCCCAATCAGCCAGTGCCAGCAGCGCCCACCCTGTTTCTTGAGTCGTCTCCCACACATCCGCCGTGCGCGCCATCATCAACCAGCGGATCACATTCGGGATCAGCGCGTTCGTCGGGTCAAGCTGAATCAGCGCGTGCGCGATCATTGCTGTCGTGCGTGTGTTCGTGTTCCAGTTATAGCTGTCCTGAGTTGGCTCTTGCCACGAAACACCCGTCGCGCTGATCGATGCCGTGCTCACAAGATCGCTGATCAACACATCGGCGCGGCTGTTATTCCCGTCCACCGTCGCCAGTGTGACCGCCAGCAGCGCCCGCGCCCACAGGGAAAGCTGCGCCCGCAGGTCGTACAGGTTCGAAGTACGGGCAGGATCACCCGCCCCCGCGCGTTCCAGCACATACAGTACAAACGCTTGCCGATTCAACTGCCACTGCGGCGTTGTTTGCGTCGGCACGATGAACGTATTCTTCAGGTAATTGACCGCGTTCTCGATCACCGCGCTTTCGATCGTGAAACCGAGATCGCGCAGTTCGACCAAGCCCATCACCGCGTAAGCCGTCATCGCCGGATCGCTGTCGTCACGGGCGAACCAACCCCATCCGCCATCGACTTTCTGCCATGCGTACAACCGCTGCGCGCCGATCCCCACCTGTTGGCTGATCTCTTGGCGCAGTTCTTCGCTCATCTGCGGCAGTCCGTTTAATGCACGGTACGCCTGTGCATTGGCGAACAGGATCGTCACAGCCGTTTCTACGCTTTGATAACGGGTGTTTTGCAGCGCGCGAACACTTTCCAGCGCTGTCGCAATCAACGACGGATCGACGCGCACCGCCAATTCGCCCTGTACAACCGGCAAACTCGTCGGCAGCGCGATCGTTTCTGTCACCGTGCCCGCCTCCAGCAGAGCGCCGCCCGTGCCAACTGTTTCCGGCACATCATAGCGGTACACCGGGATCAGCCGTTCATCACCCAAGCCGAGCGGCGGTTTTGTCGCATCGGTGAGGCTTCCATCGCTCGATTGCACCGTGAACAGCAGATCGACGTTTTCGACATTTTCAACCGTCACCTGCCATTCGACGCGCACACTTCCGCCCGCCGGAATCGTGACTGTCTGCGCCGTTTCGCCGGGGAGCGTCAGCCCGACGCCGCTCAAATTGACCGTGACCGCTTGATCCGTTTCCGTATTGTTATTCACGATCGCCGCCAGCATAAGCTGATCGCCGACAACGAAGAATCGCGGCGTGATCGGGCGGATCAACAGCGGCTTAGTCGAAAGCAGATCAAATGTCGTCTCACCGACCAGCATCACGCCATCTTCCCCGCTGGTGATCGCGCGCAGATCAAGCCGCCATGTCGTCAGGTTATCCGGCAGCGTCACATCAAACGAGGCGATCCCGTCCGCGCCGGTTGCCAGCATCGCGTTCCAGTACGCCGTATCGATGAATTCTTCGCGGATGTCGAAAATCCCACCTTCCCCGAATCCGCCGCCGCCGCCTTTGACCGTTTCAAACACGGTCTGCGTGATCTGATCCACGTTGATCGTAAGCGGTGTTGCCGTGCGAACGCCCAAGCCTTGTTCGCCGTAGAAGTAATTCAAGAGCGGCGGTGACGTGCGTTCTGCCAGCGTCAGCACCGCGAGGTCGGTCAATCCTGCGCCAATTTCCGCCGTAATCGGGTTTCCGGCGTAATCCGTCGCCGTCACTGTAAACGTGACTGTATCCCCCGGACCCGCCGATTCGACGCTTGGCTCAACATCGAGCGTGATCACCTTCTGTTCGGGATCAACCGCAAGCTGAATCATCCCATAGCGATAATCGATGATCGGGTTCGCCTCATCCACGCCCTTGATCAACATCACCGTGACAAAAACATTCGGCGCAAATTCCGGCGTGATCGGTACTTCGATCACGTAAGAGTTGCTCGTCAGCGTCACCCGCTCCACGCTCAAGACGCTGCCGCGCTCAACCGTGATCAGCGCCTCGACATCTCCTTGGAAGGGTGACGTCACCAGCACTTCGGCGGTATCTCCCACCTGATACGTTGTTGCGTCCGCGATCAAGTCGATTCGCGCGCTGTTCTGCTGCCGCCATGTCACATATGTGTCATTGCTGCTTACCCAGATCGTCGTCGCGCTGATCACGTTGTTTCCGGCGCTGTCCACCATGCTGGCGCGCACTTTGTACACACCGCCGCCGGGGGGTGTAAAGCTGTACACCGCTTCGCCGTTCGCATCCGTCACCACATCACCCGATGCGACAGGAATTTCTTCAACTTCGCTTGACCACACCGAGCGCCCGTAATCGTCGAGTTCTTGCACGCTTGACCAGCGCCGCTCCACGACTTCGATCAACACAGTTTGGTTCGGCACAGGTTCGCCCGCCCAATCAACCGTGATCACGTTGGCGCTCGTCGGTTCGCCCGCCGTCGCTACATATTCGGTTGGCTGCACGCCGATATACGTCAACCCCTTGTGAACGATCACGCTCGTGCGTCCCGCGACCGCTTGATCGCTCTCATCGGTCACGACGACTTCGATCCGCCAATTTTGGCTCTGGGTCGCGTCCTCAAGTTCGGCGGGGATTTCGATCACAAGCTGACCGCGTGCATCCAGCGTGCCCGTGCCTTCCGCGATCACGCCGCCGTTGAACGAGAAGAACTCGCTTGCGCCCGCGTCAGCATCGTAATCGACAAACTGATACCCGCTTTGATCCGGCAGGTAAAAGCCGTAAGGCTCCCCGACAACCGTATAATCAACCGTGCCATTTTGCACCGCGCCGCCGAAGAAGTAGCGCGCATCCACCGCCACACGGATCGACTCGCCCGCCGCGATTTCTGCTTCTTCCGGCGTCACTGTCACCTGAAATTCCGGCGTGCGGTATTCCGCCACGTTAAAGCTCACCGATCCGCTCCGCCCGACCCAACTATCTTCTTCGCCGGGGAGCAGCACGCCGATCCGGTAATAACCAAGCGCGGCATCCGGCGCGATCGGGAATGTATCGCTAAACGTACCGAACGGAGTCAGCGGCAGATCGCGCGAATAAACCACACTGCCCATCTCGTCCGAGATTTCGACATGAATCGTTTGTATCGGCGGCGGTGTGTATTCAACATCCGATTGCATGCGCACGATTCCCCGGAAATAGAGCGGTTGATCGGGGCGATAAATCGGACGATCCGTGTAAAGATACGTGCGGTACGGCTCAAGATAATAATTCGCGGGCAAGCCGAAGTTGTACGCATCGATCGCATCCGACCATGTAGACACCCCGATCCCGAAGCGTTCGCCATCGTCAATCACCACAATGCGCGGCAGATTCAGATCGTTCGTGCGCGGTGTCTCCACCCGCATGATCCCGTCTGCGTTCGTCGCGCCGCTGGCGATAACCGCCTGTTGATCTTCGTACACAGTCGCGCTGGTCGATTGCACCGGAGCGCCGCTTT
>CALBRY010000116.1 GCA_937927665.1 uncultured Chloroflexota bacterium | reverse complement strand
CCATCGGTGCGTGTATCATTTTCGGTGAGCATCCAACACACGAGAATACGTAACTGACCGTGCACGGCAAAAGAACGGAGGAGACTATATTTCTTGTAGTCGCCGATATCGCCGAAATACTGGTTCTTCATGATGATGACTCGCCTCGACAGACTGCTGTTTTGGGTGAAAGCATTCTATGGGGACTCTGCGGTCGATGCGCTTTTGCGCCGCATCCGTGCGATCACGCGCGGCATGATTTCGGTATACGCCCAATAGAGCGGCGGATAGGGTGCGTAATCCCATGCGCCGATGTGCCGGGTGACGATCCCGCGAAAGCCGCGTTTGAAGGCGAACACGCCCCACATCGAATCCGTTTCGACAAATGTGTTGGGTGCGCCCCACAGATCATATTCGGCGTAACCGTTCGCCTTCGCCCATTTGATCGCATGCCATTGAAGTAGATAATTCGGCATCGACTCGCGGCTTTCGTTGCTGGAAGCGCCGTAAAAATACCAGCATTTGTGCGCGAAGTGGAACAGGATCACCATGGCGATCGGTTTCCCGTCGATTTCGGCGATCAGCGGGTGCGCTAACCCCGATTCGATGAAGGTTTTCCATGCTTTTTCGTAGTATTCCGGCGGGCGGATCAAAAAGTGATCGCGTTCGCCCGTTACCCGATAAAGATCGTACAACGTGGGGAGATCCTCCACCGAACCGACGCGAATTTGCACGCCGTCGCGCTCCGCGATGCGGACTTTGCGCCGCGTATTTTGACTCATCGATGCGAGGAGATCGTCTTCGCTGCGGGTCACGTCGATGATCACCGTGTTGCGGAACTGGACTTGATCCGCCGAAAAGCGCCACCCGCGCGATGTGAGCATCGTTTTGATCGCTGTGCCCGTGTCGTCGGAGCGTTCGTCATCATCGCCGGGAATGCCTGTGCCTTCGATCACATCGGGATCGATTTTGAGCCAGATCGCGCCGTGAGTGCGGGCGAAGCGCTCCATATGCGCGAGAATTTCGGCGGTGAGGGCAGGGTCTTCGTATGGGAGCGCCGCCCCTTTGGAGACATACATCACCTTGAGCAGTTTGGCGATGCTGCGAACGCCAATACTCGCCATGCCGATGACTGCGCCATCCTGTTTGAAGGCGAGGCGGACGGGCTGCCACCCGGTGGTGATGCGCTTAAATTCACCCCACTCCCATGTTTGTAAAATATGCGCGTAGGGGAGTTGGGCAAGCCCTTGATTCCATGTTTGGCGATCTGTAATTCGCTCAACCGTCAGCATGTGACCGCCTCGCTTTGAGTGCCCATTGATACGCTTGATAGATGATCGGGTTATACACGCGATCCCATGCGCCTACTGATCGGGTGACGGTGCCGCCCCAACCGCGCTTGAAACCGTACACGCCCCATAAGCCGTCGCTGCGTGTTTCAAATTCGGCTTCGAGCTTTGCTTCCGGCTCATCGGGGATGCCCCACATATCATAATAGGCTGCGCCGCGCGCCCGCGCCCATTCGATTGCTTTCCACTGCACGCCGTAACTCGCCATCAGGTTCCGCTTTTCGCTCGATGACGCGCCGTATAGATACCATGCCCATTTGCCGACAGCGAACACGAATACGCCCGCCAGCGGATCGCCTTCATGCTCCGCGAGGATCAGCGCGGCGTGCTGCGGCACGAATAAGTTGTGCGCCAGATCATAATAAGCGGGTTCATGAACACCGAATTCGTTGCGCGATCCGGTCACCTGCATGATCCGGGTGAATTTCTGCACTTCATCGCGCGAGGCTTCATAGTAGCGGATGTCGTTCTTTAAACTCTGGCGGATTTTGCGGCGCGTGCCTTGATTCATGCGCGCCATGATCGCGTCCTCTGTGCCGCTGATGTCAATCAAGACGGTGTTGGGAGGCTGCACGGTTTGCGGTGATGGTTTGTAACTAGTGCCCAAATCCGGCGCGGGTTGATCGAGATAAAACCCCGGTTCGGCTTTCAAGAATGCCGCGCCATGCCGCTTGCATACTTGATCGATCGCGCGCTGAAGCGGTGAGCCGGGCGCGGGAATATCGCCCATCGGCAGGTACGCCATCGTACCAAGCCGGAAGGGGAGACGCTTAAACAAAAGCTGCGCGCCGCCGGTGATGCGATCGCCATCGGTGACGGCGACCCGGTCGGCTGTCCATCCATACGCGCTTTTGAGTGCTCCCCATGCGGAAAGCTGGAGCACATGCCCGCGTGGGTGGGTCATCACGAACGCATCCCAATCAGCGGGGGAGGGGGTGATCACGTTCAGCGTTATTCTCTTTCCGTTCCTTCAGGTCAATTCGACGGCGATTATAGCACGGCTTAACGGTGCGGTTTTGTTGGTAAGCGCGCGAACGGGTGTTACAATCCGCCGTCATACACGGTCTAAACCTGCTGCCGATCACCAATCTGGTAAGAGCCTTTGCATGAGCCGGACGGGATGTTATACTTCAGCGGGTTTGTACCAAATGGCGCAATCACATTACATGTTCGCGGGAGTACACCTCCGATGACTGTTGTCAACGAATGGGCGTTTATTGGTGTTTCTATGGCGGTCGCATGGATATTTCCAGCGCTTCCGCTTGTTGTTTCGTGGATTTTTCGCCCCCGACGCCCGAATGCAATCAAGATGGCGACCTATGAGTGCGGGGTGGAAACAGTCGGCGATACGTGGGTGCAGTTCAAGGTGCAATATTACTTGAATGGGTTGGTCTTCCTAGTATTTGACGTGGAACTTATTTTCTTGTTCCCGTGGGCGATCGCCTACAGCCAACTTGATTTCTTCGCGTTTGGGGCAGGGCTGCTGTTCATTTTCTTGCTCACCGACGCGTTGATTTATGCTTGGAAGAAAAACGCTTTGGAATGGCAGTAAACAGTTTGGCAGCGACTGGACGAGGAATAAAAGGAAGCAGCCTCAATGGAAGCGCAGTGCATCAATACTCTTGAGACGTTAGCGCCGTGCCTTGTACGCGGTGGTATGGATCCCGGCTTGGCGCAGTTCCTTTCGATCGCTGCCGGTGTTCTGATCGTGAGCGGGCTGCCGCTCCTTTTGGTGATCATCTTTATTTGGGTTGAGCGTAAGATCGCTGCACGTGTGCAAGATCGCCTCGGTCCGAACCGTGTCGGCCCTTTTGGTATCCTCCAAAATATTGCCGATGCTGTGAAATTGATCATCAAGGAAGATATTACCCCGGCGGGTGCTGACCGTTTGATCTACACCGCCGCGCCGATTGTTGCCATGCTGTCGGTCATCCTGATTTGGAGCGTTGTACCGTTTACGCCGATTCACATCGGCGCGGATCTCGACATCGGCGTGGTTTACGTCGTGGCGATTGGATCGGTAGGGACGCTGGCGATCATGATGGCGGGTTGGAGCAGCAATAACAAATATGCGCTTCTGGGCGCGTTTCGTGTTGTTGCGGCTCTTGTCAGCTATGAAGTGCCAATGATCGTTGCGCTGCTCATTCCGCTGATGCTTGCCGGTACGATGAGCATGCAGGGGATTGTCGAAGCGCAGCAGGGGATGTGGTTTGTAATCTCCGCACCGATCGCCGCGCTGATTTTCTACATCAGCAATATGGCGGAAACAGGACGCGCGCCGTTCGACTTGATCGAAGCGGAAAGCGAACTGGTGGCGGGGTACAACATCGAATACAGCGGGATGAAGTTCGGCTTGTTTATGGCGAGCGAATTCTTGCATTCGTTTACGGTCAACCTGCTTTTCGCGGTGATCTTCCTCGGCGGTTGGTCGGGTCCGTTCGTGCATCAAGTTCCGGTGTTGGGCGTGGTTTATCTGGGCATCAAGTCCATCATCCCTTACATCTTCACGATCGTGTTCCGTTCGACCGTGCCGCGCGTCCGCATCGATCAGATGATGGCGTTCAACTGGAAATTCTTGGTTCCGGTGTCGATCGTCAATGTGCTGCTGGTCGCGTTTGTGCTGAAAGTCGTGCAGGAACTTGGGCTTTCGCCTTCTCCGGAAAATGTTCACGACTTCGCGGCGAATTTACCACAGACGGCAATTCTGTTGGTGACGAACCTGCTCATGGGGTTGGTCACGATCAATATTTTGCGAAATGCTGGACGGCGTGAACGCATCGCCGATCAAAACCGCGCGCTGCGCGGTGCGGAACGGGACAGCGCCATCGTCCCGACCGCGATCAGCTAGTTAATCTAGGCGCTGAGTCATGACAAGGGCGGTTTTGCCCTTGTCGTGATCATGGTAGTACACCAGAGGCGATCCGCCGGATCGCCTCTGGTATCGAAAAGGGCAGTGACGCGACACACCAAAGGTACTGGCGTATGCTTGAATTCAACCCGCAGCTCATCGTCTTTTTTCTGTTCGCCATCCTGACGCTTGGCGGGGCGCTCGGCGTGGTGACGAACCGCAATCTGATACATGGCGCAATCTACCTGATCATCAGCCTATTTGGCGGAGCGGGGTTGTTCGTCTTGCTCAGTGCGCCGTTTTTGGCGGCGGTTCAGGTGCTGGTTTATATCGGCGCGATCGCCATTTTGATCATCTTCGCGGTCATGCTCACCCGCTCGATGACATCCATGCGCGAGTTGTATAACCGCCAGTGGTGGGCAAGCGCAGTTGCTGCCGTACTGCTGTTCGGCATGCTTGTCCTCGGCGTGATCGGTCCGGTGTGGGTAACGAACGAGGAAACCTCACAACCTGTGAGCGACCTCGTTGCGACTACGCAGGATCTGGGCGTGGCGTTGGTCGATGGTAATCAGTATGTCCTCCCGTTTGAAATCGCCTCGCTGTTACTGACGGCGGCAATGATCGGCGCGATCGTGATCGCCCGTGAGGACGATTAGGAGAATATTGCAGCATGATTCCATTGTGGATGTATCTCATTGTTGCCGCAGCCGTGTTTGCAATTGGCGTATACGGCGTTTTGGCGCGGCGGAACGCAGTTGCGATTCTGATGAGCGTCGAACTGATGTTGAGCGCCGTCAATATCAATCTGGTCGCATTCTGGCGCTATTTGACCCCACAGAATATGTCGGGTCAGGTGTTCGCCGCGTTCGTATTTGTCGTCGCGGCGGCGGAAGCAGCGGTTGGTCTGGCGATCGTGATCTCGATTTACCGCAGCAGACGTTCGGTCATTGTTGAAGACGTGAACCTGCTGAAGGGGTAGAGGTAGAACGATGGATTTGAACCAA
>CALBRY010000115.1 GCA_937927665.1 uncultured Chloroflexota bacterium | reverse complement strand
CCAGCGGACAGGTCACCGCAGTTAGGTGATCGTCTTTCTTCCATTTCGGAGCGGCGATTCGCCGCGTCATGTTCATTGGCGCAGCACTGCCCGCGCCGGGCAGTTGATGAGCAAAGAATTTGCGGATGAGACACAACCGACACTCACCCTTCTGTTTGATACCAGTTTTGCGGGCAGCACAGCGCTTAAAGCAAATCCATTTGACTGGGCGGTTAAATGCACGGTCAGCATCGCCGATTATGCGCGGCGGCGCGGGTTTCCGTTTCGCGTCGTACACGGTGATCAGCGATTGCCTTCTGGCGATCTGCTTTCTTGGGAAAGCTTCCTTCAGTTGATGGCACGTATCCAACCGTCACCTGTTCCGTTTAATACGCTCACGAATCGCTTGAATGGCAGCGCAATGATCGTCGCTGTGATCGCAGACCCCAATCTTGATCATGTTGTCGCTCTATCCGCGTCCAAGGCGCGCGGTCTAAGCGTTACCGCCGTGCTGCTTGCACCCTCCACATTTCCATCGGCGGCAAACGCTGAATTGGTTGATTCCGCACCACCCGTCATACCGGGAGTCGATGCGATTACGATTCAGTACCCGACCGATCATGCAGCGCAGCTTTCCGCCGCGTTTCAGCCACAGGGGATTACCCGTGAAACCCATCCTGCGACGTAAACGCCTCAAAGAAAAACGTGCCGCCGAACGCTCTCCGCGTCTGCGTTTGATCGTGTTCAGCGCACAGGTGATCTCGTTTATAGCCGTCGCATCTGTCACCCGGTTATGGATCGCCGCCCTGCTGGCGCGCGGTTTGCTGGCGGTGGGTTCGGTTTACGCTTATCGCTGGCATGCAGCGGATCGATCAAAACGTTGGGTGCGGATCGCTGCATTTGTTGGGCTTCATGCCGCGCTCGGCTATTTGTTTATGGGGGTTTTTGCAGGCGTTTCGTATCCTCAAGCGCAGTTCGCCATGATCGCCACCGCGATCGTCTCATTTGAGCTGTATAACCGCCTCAACCTGTTTTCGGCAATTGGCATGGGCATGGTCAACCTGTATGTCGCCGCGACACTCAGCCGCGATATGACCTATGGGCTTTTCTTGATCGTGTTCTTGGCGCTGTGGTTGGCGTTCTTGTGGCGCGCCGATTCCGAAGATGGGGTAAAGCGCAGCACCGCTGTGATCACCCTCCCTGTGAAAGCCAGCGCACCGCGCCCTGCTCGTTTGCTGAATGGTTTCGGACCACGCTTGGCACAGTTTTCGGCGGTAGGGTTTGCCGCCACTGCGCTGATTTTCGTGTTCATCCCGCGATTTGTCGGGCGTCCGCTGTTTATGCCCCTGTCGATTCAAGTCCCGATTCGCGCGCAGCCCTCCTCCGAAATCATCAATCCGGCGATTCCCCTCATCAGCCTTCAGGGCATAACCAGCGTTCAGGACAGCGAATATTATTATGGTTTCGCCAATGAACTGAACTTGAGCTATCGCGGCGGCTTGAACGACACGATCATGATGTACGTCTCAAGTCCGGCGTGGAGCTACTGGCGCGGCTACGCTTATGACACGTTTGACGGGGTAAGCTGGTCACAGGGGGATAATTCCCTCCGCCCAATCAGCAGCAGACGACGCGGCAGTTTCCTACTGCTTTCCGGCTATCGCGGCGAAAGTTTCGTGCAGTCGTTTTATATCGTGCAGGATATGCCGAATATTCTGTGGACGGGTGGAACGCCTGTTGAAGCCTTTTTCCCCGCCGAAGATTTAGCGATCGATGCTTATGGCGGCATCCGCGTAGGAGAGCCAGTCCGCGCCGGAACAGTCTATTCGATCGTATCGGCAATCGTGCGATACGACGCGGAAGCGCTTCGCGCGGTCAACTTCAGCGATAACATGAACTCGTACCTCTGGGTAACTGAAGGTGAGTTACAGCTTCCAGACAGCACCACCGATCGCACTTACCAGTTAGCGAAACAGATCACCGAAGGCGCGGAAACAGTCTACGATCAAGTGATCGCCGTGCGCGACTATTTGTTGACCACCTATCCTTATGACTTTCATCCGCCGCCCCAAGCCCCGGACACCGATGCAGTCGATCAATTCCTATTTGTTGACCAGCGCGGCGTATGCGAACATTTTGTGAGCGCAATGATTGTTCTGCTGCGATCGCTTGGTATTCCGGCGCGTTTCGCGGTGGGGTATGGCAGTGGCGATTTCAACCCGTTCACCAATTTCTACGAAGTCCGCGCCAGTGACGCGCACGCATGGGTTGAAGTCTATTTCCCCGGGTATGGCTATATCGCATTCGATCCAACACCGGGATGGATAGGCGAACCGCAAACGGGTACGGTCGCGCGATCCGTCTTTTCTGATCTATTCCCCACATTCGATCTTGCCAGCCTGCCTGTGGGACAGGTTGCCCGCGCAGGGTTGTCCTTCATCGGCGCATTGATCCCGGTGATATTGATGGTCGCATTCGCCGTAGTCGCCGCTGTGGTTTTGTCCGTGCTGATCGGGAAATTTACCCGTCGTTCGCGCCGCCCTCAGGCGTTGACCGATGCTAATCGCCGCATGATCTTTCGTATGTATCGCCGTGCAATTCGCAAAGGGAAAACGCGAATGCTTCCCTCGGAGACGATCTATGAACACGCGAAGCGAAACGCGGGAACAAGTCCCATTTTGGCATCAATCGCCCCCGTAGTTGATCGCGCCGCCTACGATCCAACACCTGTTGATAAGCAGGCTGTTCAGCAAATGCGCGATCTGATAAAGCAGCGATTTACAAAACCGCCGCCTTAAGGTTGTACAGGCGCTTCGAGACGGGTGAGATACTCCCATGCGGCAACTTGCGCCGGGGTGTATCCGATAAAGCTTACATTGTGTTCGCCGTAGACATACCCTGCCGAGATGGATTCTTCACGAAATCCATCTCGATCTGCATCCAGAAGATCGAGATACGGAACGATTCCGAATCCCTGCCCGAACTCAAGATGTAAGTGAGGATTGGTCGAATAGCCTGTACTGCCTTCTAGCCCGATCACATCACCCGCCTGCACCGGAACGCGGCAGTTTCCCGAATTCAGCGCATCAGCACACGCCAATTCGATCCATTCCGGCACGCTGTCAAAAGCAATGTGACCATACAGCGAATACTCGAACGCGCCGTGTTCGATAATAACGTTGTTCCAGTACCACCATGCGCCGGATTGATAGGTTGTCAAATCATATTGATCGGAGGCGAACACGATGAAGCCATCTTTCACGGCGGCGATTTCGCGCGCTGTCAGGTCAATGTCGATTTTGCCCGTACCGTGATCGGCGTACCCGCGTGTAACCAATCCGGTCTCTCCGGGTGGGAATGGGATGTGATAATCTAGGAGGCGTTCGGCGGGAACAAGATCGGGAATGGCTGGCGTGCGGTACGGCGTATCATCAATTTGATCACGCAGCGATTCGGATAAGCGCAAAAATGCGGAGCGATAGATCGCATCGCCGGGGAGCGCCATCACCCATTGCTCACCGTCATGGTAAAGATAAATCCAGTCGATCACGCCGGGGTACACCTGTTTGGTGACTGGATCAAGCACTTCGGCGTAGACAACAGCGCCTGTTGCATCAGAAATACGGGCGATTTCTCGATATTCGATCGGATTTTCTGGTAAGCTGTTGTAACGGGTAAGTCCTGCCTCAACTGCCGCGTCTAAATCATCCTGAGCGATCACCGGCACACCGAGCATAAACAGCAGTGTGCAAAGTCCGATCAACCAGCGCCGCCAGTTTATCCGCATGTCCCCGTCACCTTTCACCTGTGTTTGTGCATTCATAACTAGAAGACACGCATGAAGGTTTGATGTGTGTCCTGTTGTATGGCAAGTGTAACACGGCTAAAATGGACATATCGTAAGGAGACAGAATCCCCCGGTATGAGACAATTCGTTGTCGACTACATGATCGCGGAATGTCGACGATCCCCGCGTGTCAAAGGATACCGCGTCGAGTCTGACGAAGCGCATTTGCGCATTGATCTAAGTGATGGCAAATCGCTTGCGATCTACGTCATTAATCGGGCGATCCGGCTGCCTGAGATACGTGAAACGCTGGAGCAAAATACGCGTAAGAAGCTGTACACGATGTTCGTGATCGACGGCAGGATGATGCCCGCCGATCAATCGGAACTTGAGCCGCCGCATTGGATGTCGGCGCTGCATTCCTTGTGTAACGGGAAAGTGTACGGTTATTGGTGTGACGGACGCGAGAAAGTACAGATCCGTCCGATCCATATGGATTGGAAATGGGGTAATACCCCGCGCACAGTCGCATATGGTCCAGAAATTGATATGAATAACCTGCGCGGCGAAGTCTGCTCCACCGCAACAAAGTTTCTTTCCGGCAGTTACGCCATCGCGGATTTTGGCGAAGGGACGTTCTGGAAGAAACAAGAATCAGTCGATGAGCAGCAGTACCGATGGTCTTGGCGGCAGTGGTCTTATTCCACGCGCAAAGAACAATCCCACGATGCCGAGCAGGAAGAATCGCGTTGGGAAACTTGGGAGGATTTCGAAAAGCACTACGGACGAGTCGAGGATGATCCGAATTTTTGGCAGCAGTCCGCGCGAACCGGCAAAAGCGGATGGTCATCGGGTGGAAGCCACGACGGATCGAGCCGTACACGGGTCGCCAGTAAGATCAACCCGTATGTCGTTCTAGGGATCACGCCAACCGCCAACGAAGCCGAGATCAAGGCGGCATATCGACAAAAAGCCCGCGAAAATCACCCCGACCTGCATCCGAGCGAGAAAGAGAAATACAATGCTCGAATGGCAGACATCAACGCGGCGTTCGCCGCCCTCACGAAGCAGCGCCAGCGCCCGGATGACTAAGGTCATCCGGGCTTTTTTGAACCTTTTTCGATACCAATCCGATCTATTCACAAATGGGCTGGATATAGCCATGAAGTCTTGACAGCAATCGCAAGACTATCCATAATGAACCTTAGTGAACCCTCGAAATACAGGAGTAGTTAGCCTTGCAGGTAGAAACCACATCGTCAGTTCAGTCGAGCGAACGATACAACATGCTCGACCTCCATGCGATAATCGGCGCAAATAAAAACCGGTTAAGGAGCATGTGGCTGATCATTCAGGGCTATCGAGGGCTGTACATTACGGCGCTCGTCCTGATGGGTTTTGCCGCCATGCTGCAAACAGGACGTTCGCTGCTGCTTCAATATCTCATCGACGACGTGTTGATGGCGCAGGTCAGCGGCGTGTTGACGGTTCTGCTAATGGTCGCCGTAGGATTCATCCTGCTGGCGCTGTTTCAGGGCATGTTCACGTTCATCGCAGGTACATTTGCAGCGCGCACAGGCGAAGGTATCGCCCAACGTGTTCGCAACTACTTGTATGACCATATTCAGCGTCTGTCGTTTACGTACCATGATGTCACCAAGACAGGCGACTTGATCCAGCGCGCAACATCGGACGTGGATACGGTACGCCGCTTCCTTGCCGAAGAAGCACTCGGTTTCGGGCGTATTCTGATGATCTTCACGATCAACTTGACTGCGCTCATCTTGATCCATTGGCCCCTTGCATTGATCTCGACGATCGTGGTGCCTTTTGTGATCGTGACCTCGATCTTCTTCTTCCGGCGCGTCGAGAAGGCATACGAAGCGTTTCAGAATCAGGAATCGAAGCTGTCATCGCGGCTTCAGGAAAACCTGACGGGTGTACGCGTGGTCAAGGCATTTGCGCGACAGGATTACGAACGCGATAAGTTTGAGTTCGAAAACCGCGAGAAACTGCGGCGTGGACGCTATTTCATGATGCATCACGCCATATTCTGGCCCGCGACCGATATTCTCACCGCGATTCAAATGCTTTCGGGCTTCGCCATCGCGGGCATTCTCGTGATGGACGGCGCGATCACGATCGGCACTTATCTCGCATATGTAAGCATTCTGGTGTGGATCATCTTCCCGATCCGCGAGCTAGGGCGCATGATCGTTCAGGTTTCAACCGGGCTTGTTTCGCTGGAACGTTTGACAGAAGTCATCAAGCAGGATCGCGAATACCTCGGTCAAGACGAAGCACCCCCAGTTCAGAATCTTTCGGGCGATGTCGTCTTTGAAAATGTGGAGTTCGAATATGTAAAGGGTCATCCTGTGCTGCAGGGCATTAGCTTCCGGGCGCGTCCCGGTCAGCGGATCGCGCTGCTTGGCTCGACAGGTTCAGGGAAGACATCACTCGTCAGCCTGCTGCCCCGCTTCTATAAGTACACGAGCGGCAGCATCAAGCTGGATGGCGTGGAACTGCGCGACTATCCGCGTTACTTCCTGCGTCAGAACATCGGCATTGTCGAACAAGAACCGTTCCTGTTCTCGCGCACCATTCGGGAGAACATCGCGTTCGGTGCGGGGCGAGACGTAAGCGAGGAAGAAGTGATTGCGGCGGCGAAAGCGGCAGCAATTCACGAAACAATCCTCTCTTTCCCTGAAGGGTACAACACCCTGATTGGTGAAAAGGGCGTCACGCTTTCGGGCGGGCAGAAACAGCGCATTACGCTTGCGCGCACACTGGTGAAAGACCCGCGTATTCTCATCCTTGACGACGCGACAAGCTCTGTCGATACCGAGACGGAAAGCGAAATTCGGGATGCTCTCAACACACTGATGGAAGGGCGCACATCGTTCATCATCGCGCACCGCATTCAAACCGTGATGGATGCCGATCTGATCCTCGTGTTGGATAAAGGGCGGATCGTGCAGCGCGGCACCCATGCCGAACTGCTCAATCAGGACGGCATTTACCGCCGAATCTACGAGATTCAGGCGCGTATCGAAACAGAACTAGAAGAGGAGATAGCGCGTGTCTGACGAACAACTGCGCTTTGAAGAAGAGGAGTTTTCCTCTAAAGTCACGCGCGGCACGATCGCGCGTATTCTCGGCTTGCTGAAGCCGCACAAGGGGTTAGCGTTCGGGTTTCTAGGGTTTGTCGCCATCGTCGCAACACTCGATTCGACGTTCACCTATATCAATAAGCT
>CALBRY010000114.1 GCA_937927665.1 uncultured Chloroflexota bacterium | reverse complement strand
ATTTTTGGATGCGCTCTGCATCCGCTACACCGAGCCGCGCCTTTCCGCCGGGCTGTCGATGCTGTTAGCACGCGGCGCAGAACGGCTCTATCAACTGAAGGGCGGCAGCGCCCCTGTGATCTCGCGCTACGCCGTCGCCGCAACGGCGCGCGATTTCTGGTTTAACCATGACAAAGCCGCGCGCGATTTCGATTATGCGCCCGTCGTCAGCGAAGCCGACGCATTTGATCGCACCGTCGCATGGGCGCGCGATACCTTACTTTCGTAAGGGTTGAGGTGACCTAAACGGGCGATTCGCCATTGTGATCATATGATAGGGGGTAGAAGCAGAGGAACAGGGGCATTGTATGAGCTATAAGCTCTCATGGCTGCTCGAAAACCGGATTCTCCTCATTTCCTATCAAGACATGTTGACCAAAGCCGATCTTCAGTCCTATCTTGCGGAATCGATGGACATGCGCGACCGGGCAAACGCGATTTTGGGCGAAAATGGCGCGCTCGTGCATACGATCACCGATGCTCGCCGCATGACCCGTACCGAGCTTTCGTTGAACGAAGGACTAAAGACGGTGGCAATGGTTCGCAATCAGCGCGTCGGGTGGACGATTTACATTCCTGCTCGCAAGTTGGATATGTTCTTCGCCACTTTAGGGCATCAATTGGCGGGGGTTCGTTATCGCTGTGTGACATCGATTGACGAAGGCGTTAAGTTTCTGAAAACGGTTGATGATACGCTGGCGAACTTCACCTACAGCGGTGATGACGTAGGCGCACCAGCGGCGGTATAGGCATAGGTGTTCGCAAGAGGACGGGCGCGCCCCGTCCTCTTACGGATGAGTTATTTTTCGTGCTCGACTTGCGGCGGTTTGGCGTACAACCACCAGAATGTACCCTGTGGGTACACACTTTCTAGCACACTCGCCCACACGAACGGCGCAGGCTGCACAAAGCGGCGCAAACGCCCATCAATTTTCTTCGCTTCGGTGATGATCGCATCCACAGGTTGATCATCTGCCCGCAGCGCCTCGATAATCTCCTGTACGATGGTGCGGCGCAGCGTTTCCGGTTGGTAATTGCTCCCACAGGTGCGCGGACGTTCGGCGCATTCTTCAAAGAATGTCCCCATCGCTTTTAAGCGCGAAAGCGCTTCCTGAGTCAGCTTCTCGTCGTAATGCTTACGCCATTCCCGCCGCGTGCGATCATGCTGCACGAGGATCTGATCCAGTTTTTCGCGCTGATCGGGCGTCATCGCGTCGGTTTGTGCGCGTAAGCGGCGCAGACGCATCAACAGCGCCCCGATTGTCAGGCTCGGCATCCGATTCCCGAACAAGCCGCCGCCGCCGACCGTCCCATACAGGTTGCTGCCGCGTACATACGTCTCCAAGCCTTTTGCCATCGCCTGAGCTTCGTCCAGATCGCGCGCGATCGTGTATCCCGCTTCGGACATTGCAGGTTCTCCCGTTTGTTGTCACTTCTCTGTTGATTGTACTCCCGTGGGCGCGGAATGGATGCCCGATCTGGGGGGATCAAAAGGGGGAAGCGCAAAGGCGACTCTGCAAGTTGTGTCTCTTTGCGGCTTCGCGTCACGTTATGCTTTTTCGTTCTCTTGGGATCAAAAAAAGGGCATGGTAGACCCATGCCCCGATGCGTTGACGAACGTTGTACCCTAGCTCAATTCTTCCGGTTCGAGGTCAAGTTCTTCAAACAGGAAATTGGGCGATGTCAGCATCCGGTGAACCGGACACTTTCCGGCAACCTCCAGCAGACGTGTACGCTGATCTTCCGTCAGATCACCCTTGAAGCGGATCATCTGCTTAAATTCATGCACGATATCGCTTGTGCCTTGATACGCCGGATAATCCGCCGCTTTGATTCGCTCGGAATGCGCCGTAATTTCAACGCCTTCCAGCTTCCAACCTTTGCGATTGGCGTACAGCTTGGCGGTAATTGCCACGCACCCGACCAGCGCCGCCAGAAGCAGTTCAGTCGGTCGCATTCCTTGATCCGTCCCGCCATCTTCCGGCGGCTCATCTGCGATAATCGTCAGCCCGCGTGTCTCAATGACTGCCTTATAGCCATCGTCCAGCCGGAGTTTTACATCTACCATGTGTTCATCGTCCCTATGAGCGGTTGAATTACTTTTGCGGCGCGCTCAGCCGTCGGGCATTCTGATACTGCGGTTTGCCCTGCACTTCGCGCCAGCGTTCCTCACCGCCGTCAACATGATATTCCACAACCACCATGCCATCTTCGGTGGTGTAAATCACGGACGGTCGGATCATAAGAATCTGACGCATCACGCCAATCAATTCCTTACTTTCTTCGCCCGCCCGCAGGATGAAATACGAACCCGGCTTGAATTCAAACTGGATCGGAATCTCATTACGCCAGCGCCCTTCCATCTTGATGGGCACATTCGGATCGGTGCAAACCATGTGAATATCCGCGAGGCGGTGTTTCCACAGGGTGTGATTCACGCGCTCCTCGATGAAGTAGGGGCGCGCGGTGGGCGTTGTATAAAACCAGGTGCGCGAGTCAGTCGCCATGTGATCTAGCCTTCCGCCTTGTCTTCCGCTTGTGCAAGAATAGCTCTAGTGTATCCCAATTACCGCGCACCTTGTAGGGACGTGATCCTAATTCACAAGCACCAACGTTCCCGGCTCAAACAATGTCGCACACGCATAGCCGGGGAATTCCGGCACAGCATACTGCCCGATAATTTCGGCGTTACGCGGCGAATTTGCCGCCGACATCCAGATCAGCGTTCCTTGACCTTGCAGGCAGAACACCGCGCCGCCTTCAAAATAGGTTGTGCCGTTTGCGCCCGTCAAGTCGATCGCCTGCTGTACCCCCAGATTCAACACACCTTGAATGCCGATGCTGCCCGCGTGGTACAAATCCATGCCTAACCACTGCGTTGGACGACCGAATTGATACAGGATACGCACAAGAATTGTATCGACCAGCCGATCAGGTACGCCTGTGCGAACAGCCGTTGTCTCCAAGAAATTGACATCCTCCGCGAACGGAAGCGGCGGCGGTTCTGGCAGTCCACCGACGATCAACACGAATAACTGGGCGGCATCCGGCGCGACACCATTGGCGGCAGTCACATCGATGCTGTAAATCCCCGGTACAGTTGGCGTGCCGGAAAGCGTATCGCCTGTGCGTGTGACTCCCGGCGGCAGAATCTCATTCGCATAGCTGAGAGTCGGCGCGGGCGCACCCGTCGCGCTAAATGTATGACTAAACGGCGCACCCTCCAGAACATTGATCAAAGGCGCACTCGTGATCACCGGAGCGAAGCCGTTCACCGTGATCGTGAACGTTTGCGCGGCATCCGGCGTGACCCCATTGGCGGCGGTCACGTCGATGCTGTAAATCCCCGGTAGGGTAGGCGTGCCGGAGAGCGTATCGCCTGTGCGTGTGACTCCCGGCGGCAGAATCTCATTCGCATAGCTGAGAATCGCCGCGGGGTTACCCGTTGCGCTGAACGTATGACTAAACGGCGCGTCCACTGGAATACTTGCCGATCCCGCACTCGTGATCACCGGAGCGAAGCCGTTCACCGTGATCGTGAAGGTTTGCGCGGCATCCGGCGCGACCCCATTGGCGGCGGTCACATCGATACTGTAAGCCCCCGGCACAGTCGGTATGCCGGAAAGCGTATCACCTGTGCGTGTGACCCCCGGCGGCAGAATCTCATTCGCATAACTGAGCGTCGGCGCAGGCGCACCCGTCG
>CALBRY010000113.1 GCA_937927665.1 uncultured Chloroflexota bacterium | reverse complement strand
CCAGAACCGGGATGGACGCGGTGATGCTCACTCTTTGCGGAAGCGTGGTACAAGCGAACATGTTTGCCGCTCAAGCGAAAATCATGCACGTTGGGCAAGTTTCGCAGATAATCCAGCCGCGCTTCGCCAAGCTGTGCGCGATACCACAGAGCGATTGGATCATCTGCTTCACGGGCGATGCCATCATCCCAATTTCCGCGCACAATAACCTGACACACCTCGCGACAGAGATCAAGCACTTGAGCGGAGGACGGACCTTTGCCGACCAGATCGCCGAGGTTATAGATCAGGTCAATGCCGCGCTGCTTAATGTCGGCAAGGACAGTCTCCAAGGCGGGCATGTTGCCGTGAACATCCGTTATCAGAGCGATTTTGTCCATGTAGAATCTCACATCAATGGAAAGTTAGTCAATCAAGCCTGATCGCCTTGACGGGCATTGTAAACCAGCGCTCCGCTGGCGGCGAAATCACGATATACGGCGATCGCCTCCTCTGTCAGCACGTTGTTGATCAACTCAATGCCGCGCTTTGCTAGTTCCTGCTCCCACTGCGGGTGGATAGGTCCTTCGTCGAATCCAGTGATCTGCTCAAGCTGAGGTCCACTTCCGGCGATCGCAAGCGAACGAATACCAGACCAGAACGTCGCGCCAAAGCACATTGCACACGGAAGCCAGTTAACGACGAATTGATAGACAGGTTTCCCCGGTGCACCTAAATCCCATGTGCCGAGAATTTTCTGCGCGATGGATAACGTCATGACCTCCGCGTGCGCCGACGAGCAGTTCGAGGGAACAACCCGGTTCACGCCGATCACAATCGGTTTACCCGTGTCCCGCTCAAAAACACCTGCGGCAAAAGGTCCACCGGTTCCGTTTTCAAAGTTCAGCCGCGAAAAGCGAATCACCGCCGCCATCCGCGCTTCGACCGTGGGCAGTACCGCTGGCAGTCGTCGATTTTCTTCAACCGCCCAATCGGGTAACGCAAGGGTAAATTCCATCATCATCGCACCTTGATTGAAGTTAATCAGCAACGTAGACATTAAGCGTTGTTGGTCACAGGCGCAATAGCCGAACTCAACAAAACTTGGATGGACTCTGGTTATAGCCACAACAAAACGGAACGATCACAATCGATTTGTTTTTATGAACATGCAGGGTAGCCATGATCGAAGACAAGTCGACAGCACTGTCAACCGCGCAGCTTGAGCGCGTTTATCAACGCAATTTCTTTTTCTTCCTGTCAGACGGCATTCTTTTCACTGTTGCGATGGGCGTCATCGGCGGAACGACGGTGATCCCTGACTTTGTGCGCCGCCTGACTGACTCAGAGATCCTGATCGGATTATCGGGCAGCCTATTCGAGATCGGGTGGACACTGCCCCAGTTGTTCATTGCCCGCTATATCATTCGATTCGCACACAAGAAATGGTGGTTCGTCGGTCCGAATATTCCGGTGCGCTTTGTGATGCTCGCATTCGGCGTTCTGACGATGCTGCTAGGCAAAGATCACCCCGAAACAATTCTGCTGCTGTTCTTCATCAGCTACGGTATTGCGTCAGTCGGTGATGGCATTGTTGGTGTTCCGTGGGCAGATCTGGTTGGTACAAGCCTCGGCGCTCACTGGCGGGCGCGTATGTTCGGGTTAATGTCTGCGACCGCTGGCGTGATTATGCTGCTGATCTCACCGCTAATCAGCGTCGTGCTCGGTGATGCAGGTCCGGCGTTCCCGAATAACTACGCAATCTTGTTCATCGTGGCGGGACTACTTTTTGTGCTTTCGAATATCCCGACGCTGTTCATTCGTGAACTCCCCGGCGGCAAACCTGTAGAAAAGCTCCCCGGACTTGGCGAATTTCTACCTGATTTAGGGCGGGTACTCCGCACGGATGCGTCATTCCGAGCCATCATCATCACCCGCATGCTGACAACGCTGCTGGCGATGGCAGGTCCATTCTATATCGGTTTTGCGACCACACAGCTTAGGCTCTCCAGTGATGTTGCCGTGCCAACGCTTCTTGCGATGCAAACAATCGGCGGCGTCAGCGGGGCGCTGATATACGCATGGCTTGGGGCGCGAAACAATGTGCTGTTTATCCGGTTGGCACTGCTTGGCGCGGCTTTTCTACCCATCAGCGCGCTTTTGGCGGTTCAATTCGGTCCAGTCCCGCTTTATTTCGGTTTCTTGATGTCAGGGCTAACGCTGAGCAACCTATTCCTCAGCTATCAGAACTACGTAATTTCGCACGCAACACCGGATCGCCGCCCGGTTTATGCCGGATTGTTCAATACGATTTCCGCAATCACATCGCTGACAGCGCCGTTTATTGCCGGAACAATTGTCGCACAGCTTGGGTATGAAGTTTTGTTCGTTACAGCGCTGGTCATGGCATTTTTGGCGCTGTTCGTTACAGTGCGTTATCTGCAAAACTCACGGACTGCCCCACAACCGATCGCGGCAGCAGCAGATTAGCAATATGAAAAAGGGCTTCTCGGCGGTGCTGAGAAGCCCTTTTTTGCTCAACCAATTTACGCGGTGATGCGAATTTTCTGAAGGGCTTTCTCAAAGTCAGCCGTAAGATCATCGAGTTCTTCCGCACCGATTGACAACCGCACCGTCCCCGGTGTGACCCGTGCCAGCAAGCGTTCAGCATCATCCACTTTGGCATGGGTGCTGAGTACCGGAATCGTCACCAGCGACTCTACACTGCCCAGACTCACAGCGTTGACGACAAGTGTTAGCGAATCGACAAAGGCGACAGCGGCTTCCAGACTGCCAAAATCGAGCGCCATCACACCGCTTCCGCCTGCCATCTGCTTTTTCGCGACTGCATAATCCGGCGAACTGGGCAGATATGGGTAATACACACGCTGAACAGCGGATTCCGCTTCGAAAAATTGAGCGATCTTGAGCGCGTGATCATTTTGCATTTGTACGCGCATTTTGAGCGTTTTTAGGCTCCGATCGAGCAAGAATGCTTCGAGCGGGCTGGCACAACCACCATAAAATACAAGCTGTTGATGCAAGGCTTCGGCATCCTCCGCGCGCCCCAAAACCGCGCCGGAAATGACATCACTGTGACCGCCGATAAACTTTGTCGCACTTTCGACGACGAGATTGACTCCCCAATCGAGCGGCAGTGTATTGATCGGCGAGGCGAATGTGTTATCGATCACCGTCTTTGCGCCAATGCGCCGCGCCGCTTGTACAACCGCTTCAATATCGATGCAAATCGTTGTCGGATTTGCGGGCGTTTCAAAATAGATCAGGTTGGCATTCGGAACATGCTTTTCAATTTCGTATGCCTGTTCGGGGGTGATGAAATGTGTGGTGATTCCAGCACGCGGCAGCATTTGATTGACAAACGCGTAGGTTCCGCCGTAAACAGGACGTATCGCCGCGACGGTATCGCCCGCCTTCACCTGTGACAAAATCGCCGCTGCGATCGCCGCCATCCCACTCCCGAATAAGAACCCCACCTCGGCATGGTGGATTGCCGCCAACTTTTCTTGCACGTTCGCAATGGTGGGATTGCCATAACGTGTATATACAAAAGCGTCCTCTGCTGTCCCATCAAGCAGCGGTGCGAAGTCGCCGCTCTCGGCAACCGCAAACGTGCTTGTCTGGTAAATGGGAAATGTTGGACTCAAATAAGCCTTATCTTGCCGCCCATGAATCGAATGGGTAGCAGCACCCCATTTTTTGTCAGAATTATCGTCGGATGAATGCATGATGTAAGCCTTCGCGTTAACGTGTGCTACATAGATATTGTCGGTTATTTTTCGGCGGCGATCACAAAAAGATCGCTGCGCTCTCCGCTGCCCGTCAGGGACGGGTAAAACATCACCCGAGCAAACATGCTCAACAAATGACGATACTCATCATCGCTGTAAGCCTGAAGCATCGAAGTGTACTGCTGCATCGCGCCGGTATCGGCGGCGTACACATAAAACCGTGTTGCTGCATGATCGATCTCGAATGAGGACTCAACCAAGCACAAATACGGTTGATCCGAAAACAAGCCTTTCTCCGCCGTATGCCATGACGGTGACTCCTGCCCTGACCGAAACACCAAATCATAGGTGTGCACTTCGAGAATGAGCTTACCTCCCGGTTTCAGCGCCGCGTGCGCCCGCCGAATGATATCTGCCGCTTCGGTCGGTGCGAACGCGTTCAGTTCTCCGAAAATCAGGCACACCATATCGAAATTCTCACCAAATGCAAGTGAGCGCACGTCACCCAGAATATACGTCCCATCGGGATGCTGTTCGCGAGCGTATGCAATCGAAGCGGGCGAAAAATCCATACCAACACAGGTGTGACCGAGTGCGCTCAGGCGCTTTACATAGAACCCCGGACCGCAGCCCAGATCAAGAATATGTGACGGACACTCGTTGAGAATTTTACGATGCAGCCATGCGACATGCTGATCAATGATCCTCTGGCGGCGGCTGGCAAGATCGTGGTCTTGATTGAGGTGTTCTTCAAGCATCCGGCGGCTGAAATCGGGGTCATGCCACGGGATTTTCTGCCATTCCGGACTGTGCGATGCACGATGAACAAGACTGGTGAACACAGATACTCCTTTGCGAGAAGCAGATACACTCGCCTCTTTATAGGATAACATATGTGCGCTTTGCCTACATCCGCATCCTGCTTCCTCGGTATAATTGCCTAACATTCTTGAACCGTGCTGAAAGTGATTTCTTATGAGACAACTCGTCGAATGTATTCCTAACTTTTCGGAAGGACGCCGCGCTGATGTGATCGAACGAATCGCGGCGGAGATCGCCGCCGTTCCGCATGTTCAACTGCTCGATCATGTCAGCGACACGGATCACAACCGCTCGGTGATGACGTTCGTCGGCACGCCGCAAGCCGTCGTCGAAGCGGCGTTTCGTGCTATTCGCCTCGCTGCCGATTTGATTGATCTGGATGTCCATCAAGGCGCGCACCCCCGCATCGGCGCGACGGATGTTGTGCCATTTATTCCGCTTGAGGGTGTGACGATGGCGGACTGTATCGCGTTGGCGCGGCAGTTAGGTCAGCGTGTGGGCGATGAATTAGGTATTCCCGTTTATCTATACGAAGCGGCAGCCACCCGCCCTGAAAACCAGAATCTCGCGGATGTTCGCAAAGGCGAATATGAAGGACTGAAACAAGCTATCCTCACCGATCCGAACCGCCGCCCTGATTACGGTAAACCGGAGTTGGGCAAAGCAGGCGCGACAGTAATCGGTGCACGTGCTCCCTTGATCGCATATAACGTCTATCTGACTACCAGCGATGTCGAGATTGCCAAGAAAATTGCCAAAGCAATTCGCCATCAAACAGGCGGGCTGCGTTTCGTCAAAGCGTTAGGGCTGCTTGTGGATGGCAAAGCACAAGTTTCGATGAACCTGACCGATTACACGCAGACTGCGATTTTCCGCGCTGTCGAAATGATCCGCCGTGAAGCCGCGCGTTATGGTGTTGGCATCCTCGGCAGTGAGTTGATCGGCTTGATCCCGCAGCAGGCGTTATTCGACGCGGCACAGTGGTATTTGCAGATCGATAACTTCACGCCGAAGCAGGTCTTAGAAAATCGCCTCACCGATTCCGGCACGGATTCCACATTCTTAAATGCGCTTGCTAGTGCCGACCCGACCCCCGGCGGCGGATCGGCGGCAGCATATGCTGGCGCTATGGCGGCGGCGCTGGTGGCGATGGTCGCCCGTGTCACTGTCGGCAAGAAGAAATACGCGGCGGTCGAAGCGCGCATGATGGAAATCATCCCGGAAGCGGAACGACTGCGCGCTGAACTTGAAGCCGGTGTACAGCGTGACGCAGATGCCTTCAACGGCGTGATGAACGCGATGAAACTCCCGAAAGACTCGCCGGAACGCGCCGACGCCGTCGAACGGGCGACGATGGACGCGGCACAAGTTCCGCTCCGTGCCGCCGAAACCGCGCTTGGCGTCCTCGCGCGTGCTGCTGAAGTCGCAGAATCGGGTAACGTCAACGCGATCAGCGACGCCGGATCAGCTGGATCACTGGCAAACACCGCGATCTACGCCGCCGGGTTGAACGTCAAGATC
>CALBRY010000112.1 GCA_937927665.1 uncultured Chloroflexota bacterium | reverse complement strand
AAACGCCCTTCGGTGTGCTGCGGATCACCGTCGAAGGCGGCTACACCACGGTCGCGGAACTCGCCGACTTCGTGACGATCAACCGGATGCTCTGCAAAGTGACGATCAACTCCTCGCTGAACACGCGCCATGAGGACTGGATGCACCGCGTCTACGTGCAGCGCGTGACCGTTGCGGACCCGCCGAGCGCCTACAAGCCATACACGATCACCGGAGACGCGACGCCGAACGCAAACCGCAAAGTGCGGCACGGAATACTGCCGCTGCTTGAGGCTTGGTTGGAAGAACACAGCGCCATCCTCGAAGAAGGCAAGCAGGCGGCAGATCGGGCGCTCATTCTGAAGGCACACCATCGGCTTGATGCAATCGTAGAAGCGGTCGAAAAGCGCCGCGCCGAACTTGACGACATCAGCCGCTACCTCACCGAGCGCGGCACGCTCTCGGACGATCATCGGCGGCTTCTCAATGACCTCTGGTCACATCACTGGCGTTTTTAGATACGAGAGGAAGCAAATCATGAAAGGGCTATATCCGAAATACACGATTATCGACAATGAGACGGGGCGGGAGGTTGATGGCTTTGCCTTCGTCCTCAAGCCCGAAATGGACACCTGTGCGCGGGCTGCACTCCGGACGTATATCGAGGTCGTGCAGCCAACGAACCCGCAGCTTGCCGCTGAACTCAGCTACGCGCTTCAGCAGATTGAAGCGGCAATGCCCGCCTTCGGATTGGGCGATAGCCTGACACCGAACCAGCAGGAGGCGCTGGTTCGGCTGCGGCTCGGCGGCGCGTGGGAACTGCGCAATCTGGGCGGCATAACATTCACTGAGATGAAGATCTTAGTCAAGCGCGGCTTGGCTGAGTATCTGGGTTTCTCCGGTGCGTCCGAGTTTTTTCAGCTTGCGAAGCCGCAAGGCGCTGAGGGAAAGAAATGACCAATTGGCGCAACATAGACATCACGACAGATGATGGGCGGCAACTGCTTCGTCTCGCTGTTGCCGACAAATTAGGATGGACAGAGACGCGATTGCGCGGCGGATGGGGCGGGCTACAACTGTGGGGAATACCCCCTGCTGGCGGAATCCCAGAACAAGTTCCGCAGTTTGCTGACGATCTGGCGACTGCAATTACGCTCTCGCATGAAGGCGCGCACCTTAACCTGATTATCCGTGAGAACGATGGCGCGGTAATCGCGGCATATATCCAGCAAGGCGGGTATCGGCGCATGAGCGCGAAATCGTCATTTGCCGCCGCTGCGGTGTGCCTTGCGTGGCTAGGGTTCGAGGAGTCCACCGATGAATCGTAAAGATCGCCGCGCCCAAAAAGCGGAACAGCGCGCACACCTGAAAACGCTCAACCTGCCGGACAAGCTCACGCACGTGCCTGAGGAGGAGTACGCACGCCTTGAAGCTCTGGATCGCGGACGAGAGCCGCTTGTGTTGGCGTTCTGGTCGCGTAAGTACATGGTGCAGGTGTACGCCGCGCCGACTATGCTGCACCCGGATATGCTCCGGTTGTCCATCAGTCGGGTAAACGTCACCACGAGCGGCAAATGGGCGGATG
>CALBRY010000111.1 GCA_937927665.1 uncultured Chloroflexota bacterium | reverse complement strand
AGAGGGAAAAAAAAAAATGAAGAAAAAAGGCAACCGCGTTCTGGTGAAAATGCGCTCTACCGAGAGCGGACACATGTATTACACGCAGAAGAACCGCCGCAACGATACGGCGCGTTTGGAACTCAAGAAATATGACCCGTTCGTGCGTAAGCATGTGATGTACCGCGAAACGAAGTAGGCGTCACCCTCTACGTTGACGAACGTTTCCCCATCCGCTAGAATGGGGACATGATCCATAGAGGGGTGTGGTGTCAACGGCAGCACAGCGGTCTCCAAAACCGTTAGTCTGGGTTCGAATCCTAGCACCCCTGCTTGTAAAAACACCGAAAACACCGCCCCTGATGGAGCGGTGTTTTTACTGGTAGACATTGTGTAAGCAGCGCAGGCGAGGAGAAGTTTTTATGTCGACCGAAAAGACGGCAGACGAGCAGGAGCCTAAACGCACGCCGCGCCGACGCGCCGGACGCGATCAGGCAATTCAAACGGTCACGCCGGTAGCACGGCACGAAGGCGCGATTACAGCCAAAAAAGATCGCCCTACGCCGAGCCGCCGTCGTGAAGAAGAAGAGGAAGACGAAGGGAACGTCGTTACCCGTACGGGCAGCGGCATCATCGACTATCTTCAGGGTGTGCGATCAGAACTGGATAAGGTGACATGGCCCACCCGTGAAGATGCACGCCGTCTAACGATGATCGTGCTCATCGCGTTGGTGCTTTCGGCGCTGGCACTTGGTTCGATTGCGTTTGGCTTCACCGAGATGTTCCGCATCGGGCTGGAATCGCCGCTGGTGATTTTCGGCGCGATGTTCATTGCAGTTGTGGGCGGCATTTATTGGAATCGCCGCAACCGCAGCAAATCGACCGCGCTTTAGCCAGAACGGGTAAATCATGGCAAAGAAAAAGGTCGAAGACCATCTGGACGACGATTTCGATCCCGAACCCGTCTATCTGGATGAGGAGCGCGCCCCCGAATCGGACGTAAAATTTGACGATCCGTTCGAAGAACGCCCGCCAAAAGCGAGCGGTGAGCGCTTGTGGTACGTTGTCCACTGCTACAGCGGGCAAGAAAATAAGGTCGAACGATCAATCAAGCAGCGCATCGATACGATGGGCATGCGTGATAAAATTTTTGACGTAATCGTACCGACCGAGCAAGAAATCGAAGTCAAGGATGGCAAGCGGCGCACCATCGAACGGCGCGTGTTCCCCGGTTATATCCTTGTCGAGATGAAGATGGACGAAGATTCATGGTATGTCGTCCGCAACACGCCGGGAGTCACCGGGTTTGTCGGCATGGGTAACGATCCTACGCCGCTGCGCCCGGAAGAAGTCAAGGCGATTATGGAGCGGATGGAAGACCAAGACCCGGTGGTCAAGGTCAATTTCAAAATTGGACAGAAAGTTCGCATCATCGATGGACCGTTTAACGACTTCATCGGCACGGTGGCGGCGATCGACTCCGATAAACAAAAGGTGCGCGTGATGGTCAATTTCTTCGGGCGCGATACGCCCGTGGAACTCGACTTCATGGAAGTGGAAAAGCAGTAGCGGAAGCTTAAGGAAGAAACATGGCGAAGAAGATCAAGGCAATTGTAACGCTCGCTATTCCAGCGGGTAAGGCGAACCCCGCGCCGCCAATTGGTCCGGCGCTGGCGCAGCACGGTATCAACATCATGGGTTTTGTGAAGGAATACAACGCGGCGACCGCCAGTCGAATTGGCGAAATCGTCCCGGCGGAGATCACGATCTTCACCGACGGTTCCTTCAAATTCATCCTGAAAAGCCCGCCGACCACGTTCTTGATTAAGCGTGCGGCAGGCGTCGAAAAAGGCTCTGATAAGCCGAATGCAGTCAAGGTTGGCAAGATCAACCGCAAGCAGATCGCAGAGATCGCGGAAATCAAGCGTAAAGACATGAATACGCAGGATACCGAAGCGATCATGCGCCAGATCGAAGGCACTGCCTTGAATATGGGCATCGAAGTCGTTGACTAGTTAAAAGTGGAAAGTTAAAAGCAGCGACGAGCCTGCGGCTTGCACCCTTCACTTTTAACTTTACCCTTTCAACTCAAAAACGTGGGAGAGCGCGCACGTGATTTTCAGCGCTCGCTAACTGACCACAGGAGAACCTATACAATGGTTTCACACGGTAAACGTTACGAGGACGCGGCGAAAACATTCGACCGTGACCTGCTTTACCCGCTCACGGAAGCGGTCAGCCTCGTCAAGAAGATGGCGACGGCGAAGTTCGACGAAACCTTTGAACTGCATTTCCATTTGGGAATCGATCCGCGCCACAGCGATCAACAGGTACGCAGCACGGTACTTCTGCCGCATGGTCTGGGCAAAACCGTCCGCGTGTTGGTCTTTGCCGAAGGCGAAGATGCACGCGCCGCCGAAGCCGCCGGAGCAGATGTGATCGCCGATGACGAAGTCATCAACCGCATCATGAAAGAAAGCTGGCTGGAATTCGATGCGACACTCGCCGTTCCCGGCATGATGCCGAAAGTCGGTCGTCTCGGTCGTATTCTCGGTACGCGCGGTTTGATGCCGAATCCGAAAGCTGGCACGGTTGTCCAACCCGATGACCTTCCCCGCGCCGTGCAGGAACTCAAGGCTGGTCGCGTGGAATTCCGCAACGACAAAACTGGTAATCTCCATATCCCTGTCGGCAAAGCGAGTTTTGACGAACCGCGACTGCTCGAAAACGCTCAGGCGATTATCGAAGCCGTCAACCGCGTCAAGCCCCCCGCCGTGAAGGGTGTGTATATTAAGCGCGTCGTCTTGACTTCGACGATGGCGCCGGGTGTGCGGCTCGATTTGAGCGCTGCCGCCTCAAAATAACCTTCGCCATGAGGAAATAAAAACGGGGACTGGATCAACACCAGTCCCCGTTTTTATTTACGTGTCTGTCAGGGCTTGGCAACCCACCAAACATCATTCGCGCCGTGACCGGTTGTGTCACCGCGTGCAGCATCGTTCACCCAGTAATAGAGCGGCATGCCGTTGTAGGTCACCTGAAGCGCGCCGCCTTCACGTTCGATCGTGCCGAATGTGCCGGGGATGTTGATCGCGGTCGAGAGCGCATCGGCGCTTTCAACAGTGACAGGGGGCCAGTTTTCGGCGCACCCGCCGGAGCAGTTGCTTACGCCTGCTTCGTCATTGGCGAAGGTGTAGAGCGTGAAACCATTCGATCCAACCAGCACGTAGCCATGTTCGGCGGTGTTCTGCGCGTACACGGTCGCCGGAGGAACGACCAACCAATTGGTGCGGAAGTTATGCCCGGTCACGTCTCCGGGAGCGGCATCATTTTGCCAGAAATAGAGCGGCATGCCGTTGTACGTCACCTGAAGCGTACCATCAGCGCGCTCGATCGTGCCGATCTCGCCGGGGATCCCCTCGGCGGCGCTGATGCCATCTGCGCTTTCGACGGTGTAGGGGGGCCATGACGTTGCACATTGATCAACACAATTGCTCGTGTTCAGCGTATCCCGTTTGAAGCTGTACAGCGTCATCCCGTTATCCGCCACCAGATAACGCCCCAGTCCGCCAGATTCGCTAATATTAAGCGTATTCGGCAGCATGTCCTGAGCACTGAGCGGCGCGATTACCGCGAGCGCGATCACGAAAAACACGAGCAGGCGAGCAGCATGTTTGAACATAAATCGTTTTCCTCGGTGAACTAAGGCACAATTGCCACAAATTTGGAACGCACGTGTTCACGATGGAACACAGACGTTCAATAGGCTATCGTTGAAAACGGCGCGTTGGATTTATCATTGGCGGACAGGAATGGAATGAGCGGTGATCCGATTCAACTGCTGCGGCGAATCGAAAAAGGTGACGAAGCCGCGCTCGCGGTTTTGTTCGCCGACTATGGAACGGCAGTCTACAGCCTGACGCGCCGTGTCCTGAATGATGAGACGCTGGCACAGGAAGCCGCACAGGATACATTCCTGAAGGTGTGGCGGAATCCACGCGCGTGGGATGCGTCCAAAGGGCAGTTTAGCAGTTGGCTGCTGACACTGGCGCGCTACACCGCGATCGATCGACTGCGGCGCGAACGACGGCAGACTTATCAAGACACCGATCTGCACGACGAAATCGCCGCCAGCGATGACGAGGAGGATCCGCCCCAGATCGAGCGCGGGCAGATGCTCACCCTACTGGCACATTTGCCCGACGAGCAGCGGATTCTCATCGAAATGGCATTTTTCAAAGGCATGAAGCACAGCGAACTCGCGGAAGCGCTCAATCTTCCGCTGGGGACGGTCAAAACGCGGGTGCGGTTGGGATTGCAAAAATTGAGACGGCTCTTAGAAGATCAATCCTAAATACAGGTTTTGAGCGATAGAGTAAGTAGTGTGTGATGAGTGCAGGGGCAGCGCAGAAACAGGCGATGAGCGATTGTGATCAGGCGCGGGAACTTTTACCCGCCTACAGCATCGGTGCAACAGACGACGACGAAACACGGCTGGTCGATTCACAGCTCAAACGCTGTCCCGATCTGGTGGAGGAATTGGCGCGGCTGCGAGATGTGGGTGAAGCAATCGCCCACGATGTGCCGCAAACCGCTCCACCGCCGCACATGTTGAACCAGCTTTTGAGCGCCGCCAAACAGTCGCGGACTCAAAAGCGGCAGCGGCGCGGCTGGATCGCAGCAGCGGCGGCGGTTGCCGCACTGTTCTTGATCAACAACCTGTACTGGATTAGCCGACTTGAATCGGCGGCAGTGCGTGCGATTGATCTGCCGCCAGCGGTCAGCGGAGAAGCATCCGATGCCGCCGGACGGGTGATCTGGTCGGGTGAAACGGGTGAAGCAGTTTTGATCGCGGCGAATTTTCCGACGCTGACGGATGACAGCACCTATCAAGCGTGGGTGCGGCGCGGTGAAACAGTGACCAGTCTGGGGATTTTTCGCGTGGATGACACGGGAAACGGTCTGCTCGTGTTTGACGCCGCGCGGCTGCGCGAACCGTTTGACATTCTTGGTGTGACCACCGAACCGATAGGCGGAAGTCCCGCACCGACAGGTGATCCGGTGGTGCGCTGGCGTGCCGGATAGCGCTTTACCACCGGAATCAAAAACGGGGCTGCTGCTGCCTCCCCGTCTCTTCCTGAAGTGTTCGACTTAAGTCACTCTTCGCCCGGACAGCGCACGGTAGATCGCGATCAAGATAACGCCTCCAATCACGCCTACAACGATGCTGATCAAGTAGCCCGTAATGCCGCCTTCAGGACGGTACACGCGCAGCAGACCGAGGATCAAATTCCCAATCAAGACGCCGATCAAACCGACGATGATATCGGTGAGCAGCGGTGCGTCGGAACGCATCAGCGAATGTGCCAGCGCCCCTGCGATCGCGCCCGCAATCAACCAGCCCACACAAATGAACGGCGCAGCTAGAATATCCCCGATGAAATCAAACATTGCCCTTTTCCCTCCGTTATCTCGTCTGTGCGTACTCAGATGCGCTTCTAACGGTACATGAGTTCAACGGAGGGCATAAAGGACAAAGGACTGCTTATTGATTAGGCTGTTTGGGGTGTTCTTGCTCCCCCCATCTACCTATAGCTTTAACTTCTCCGTCCGCGCAGCAGCCCAAACACGAAAATCAGAATAGCTGCGCCGAATGTGCCAACCAAAACGCTGACGATAAACCCGGTCAGACCGCCGCGCACAAGATCTACCCCAAGCAAGCCGAGGATTAAGTTACCCGCCCAGAAGCCGATCAAGCCGAGAATGATATTCGAGATTAAGCTGCCGCGTGACTTCATGAGCGCGTTTGCCAGTGCACCCGCTAACGCTCCTGCGATGATCCAGCCAATGCAGAGAAATGGAAATGCCAAGATGCTGCTAATGAAATCCATTGTGGCTAGCCCTAGCCTTTCATCAGTGAAGAACAAGTAAGGTACAGCTTATACATACCTTACGCATTTACGTAGAAAATCGCAAGCAAGTTTCGGGAAAATTCACATTTGCAGCGG
>CALBRY010000110.1 GCA_937927665.1 uncultured Chloroflexota bacterium | reverse complement strand
CAACGTAAACGCGCCCGCACATACAAAATTGATGGGATGATTCGCAGTGCCATCACACCCCACGCAAGTCCCGCCAGCAGCGGCACGCGATCTGCCGCCAGCAGGATCGCGGGGGCAGAGGACGCCAAAACGAGTGCACCCACGACTTCTGAAATCAAAGTACGCCCATCGTTGCGGAATTCGTATACAAGTTGAATGACGGCGAATGGTGCAGCACACACCAGCGGGATGATCCACAATAGATTTGGCGCACTCATCCACGCGATCCCCACCCCCGCCGCCCCGCTCAACCCATAAATCACGAGAAACCGTTGGGCGAGACGTGTCCGCTCGTACACGCGTCCTTTGCGGCGATCTTTGACGACGATCTTAAATGGTTGATGCAGCAGAAATACCGCCGCCATCATGATCAAGATGCCGATCCCCGCCAGCGATGGCGCAATCAGCAAACCCAATAGTATTGGTTCGCTCAAAAAACCCCATCCGCCGTGTTCAGCGGGAACAGCCACACTCTTGATCGAAATGGACGATTTCGCCTGTCCAACCTTTGTCATACACATCCTGTATCGCCTGATTTTGTTTGAACCGGGGTTATGCTTTCGGTTGGTCTTGCAGCATGATCAGAAGCATCGTCAGCGGCGTTTTTGCGAAAATGCTGTGCGGCAGCCGCGCTTGCATATGAATCCAAGTACCAACATGCGCCTCACGGGTTTCCTCACCTAAACCGACATCCGCTTCACCGGAGAGGATATGAAGGATCGCTGGAACAGCGGCGGTATGTTCGGAAAGCTGCTGTCCTTGAGCAAACGCGAACAATACGACATTGACCCGTTCGTCTTTGTAGATCGTCCGGCTTACGATACTGTCCTGCGGCGCATCAGTGACCAAAGCCGCGAGATTGTCGAAATAAATGAAAGGAGGTAGGGAACTCATCGTGTTATCCTTGCGCCTCGTGCTGAACATACCATGCGATCGCACGGGCGATGGTTTGCGGTTCGGTTTGATAGGTAAACGTTGTTCGCAGCCACCCATCAGGATCAACAAGGTAAGAGCGCGTCGAATGATCGATCGTGTAGAGCAGTTGTGATCCTGTTTGTAGGTTGCGCCGATAGTAGAAGCCATAATCCGGTTGAATGCGCGCCAACGTTTCATCGTCACCCGAAAAGCCGATGAACTCCGGATCGAAGTTATTCAGATAGGTGCGGAGCATTTCCGGCGTATCGCGCACGCCATCGACACTAATATACACAAAAGTGACGTGTTCAGCGTCATCGCCAAGCATCGCCTTGACCCTGCGATATTCCGCCAGTGTCGTCGGGCAAAAGTCCGGACATCGAGTATAGCCGATGAACATCACCCGCCACTGACCGTTGAGATCGCTCAAGCGCATTGGTTCGCCCGTGCTGCTGGGAAGCGTGAAATCTTGAACCCGAACCGGAGGATCAACCACATCACCGAGATAAATATCTGATGTTGGCTCAATCGTGGGCGTGATCAGCGCCGCTTCTGAGGTCGGTCGGGCTGATGTCGCAGCGCATCCGCACACCAGCAAGCCAGCGAGAATACTCACCACGAAAAGTCGGTTTACACAGCGCATTCGTTACCCCTTTTCCATGATGATCATTTCGTTTAGGCGGCTTTCTTGCCGATTTGCACCCGCCACACATCAGGACCTTTTTCAAGATATTCCCATGTGAACCCGCCTTCTCGCTCGTGCATAAACTGGTATTGCAGCGGAACAGGATCGTGATCGTTGACGAGAACGAAATAGGCTCCCGGTTGGAGGTTGTCAAAGGTCTGAAAGATCAATGGGTGGCGGTCACGCGGTTTGATCTCGCGCACATCGATAATAGAAACAGGGCTGTTGTTCGACTGCATGATGGACTCCTCAATTTGAAATGAAATTGAAATGAAATCAATGAAGGCGGTCATCTTGGCAAACCGCCCTCACCGTATCGTTGCTAAACGTTAGTGACCCGATGATTCAGGGAGCGTTTCCCCGTGGAAAATGTCAGGCTGTTCTTCGCCTTCGACATACAAGTAGCCAGCAGCACCCCGTTCAAGCCGACTGAGCGAGTGATCGACGAGGATATAACGCCCCGGTACATCAACAGTGAATTCGACAATTGCAGCACCGCCCGTCGGCACGAGCGTCGTCTGCACATTCGTCAGCGGCGGACTGGTGAGCGAGGCATTTTCATACACGCGGTCAAAGATTTCTCCGATCACATGGAACGACGAGGTATAGTTCGGACCGCCAACCCCGAAGTAGATGCGAACGGTTTCTCCAACATTGGCATGCAGCGCGTATTCGTCGCTCGTCAACCCACCTACCGCCCCGTTGAAAACAACGTAATCCGCATCTTCGTGGCTCATGTGATCCATGCTGAACGGCTGATGCCCCGGTGTTCCGAACGGGAACTGCGTGTAAATCTCGCCTTGCATCACATAAAATTCTCGATCCACAGGCGGCAGACCACCCGGCGGCTCAACTAAGATCAAGCCGTACATGCCCGAACTGATGTGATGCGGAATGCTGGCGGTTGCACAGTGATACACATACAAACCGGGGTTGAGCGCTTGGAAAGTGAACATCGTTTCGCTGCCGGGCAGCGTGTTGGTGTAGACCGCACCTCCGCCGGGACCCGTGACCGCGTGCAGGTCAATCGAATGCGGCATCAGACTTGTGACATCGTTGCTTAAGTGGAATTCAACCGTATCGCCTTGCCGAATCCGCAGCATAGGACCGGGAACTTTGCCGTCAAACGTGAAATACTGGAATGTTGTCCCATCTGCGAGAATGCCTACGACTTCGGCGGTTGTCATGTCCATACGAAGCGTCATCGGTCCACGGTCGCCCACCGGCGGCGGAACATCGGACGGATCGCGCACAATCGATACCGCATCAGCGACAGCAGGTTCGATGGTCGCAACCGCCATCATGTGATCCATCTCACTCCCTTGCGATGCCGCCAATTCTGCGCGATCACCCACCTCGACCGTGCCGCTTACGCGCAGCGTACCAAACATCCCGATCTCGCGGTGTCCAACAATGGCACAAAAATAGATGAAATCACCGGGCATGGTCACAACAAATTCGACCGTCACCGTTTCTTCATCCGCGATCAGATCACCCGTCGCAACATTGAATTCGGTGATGGTTAGGTTATGAATGATCGGATCGCCGTTGATCAGCGTAATACGTACCGTATCCCCCACATTCGCCGTCAGCAGTGGGTTGAGTTGTCCATCAATGCTGCCGCCTACTCCCTGAAATGCCATCGGGGGCATTTGCCCTAATACAGTGCGCAGGGTGTAGTCGATAACGCTCGGCGCGGGTGTTTCCTGTGCTTCGACAGACGGCAGCCCAATTTCAAGGCGGATCGGCAAGATCGCCAGAAAGAGCACCGTAAAGCCAATGAGAACGGCGCTAACCAAACTAGGATTAATCGGTTTCTCTTTCACGTATTCCCCCATTGGAACGATTCAGTTTGAGGACGAGATAAGGAAGTTCGATGGCACCCACTGGGCAGATCGTTTCACACGTCGCGCAGTAACGGCAGTTTTCGGGATGGATCAGTGCTGCTCTGCCGTCTTGCCAACCGAGCGCATCAGCCGGACACTGGGCAATACATTCACCACATCCGTTACATCTGGAAACTGCGATTTGAGGCATCCACTGTGAATCAACCATTTATCTGTCCCGTACCTTCAAGCATTTGCCTGAGGGTATAGGTAAATGAATCGGCTGTACTTCAGCTAGCTGAAGTCGAAGGCTTCAAACGGAGGGGTGATAACGAATGTCAGAGTGGATAAGGTGACAAATATCACAGCATAGCGATGGAGCGGAGCAAGTCTTCTCGTAGGATGCGGATTTGATGGCGATCAAATTCAATCGCACCGGTCAATTCAATTTCGCGCAGCGCAGTGCTAATCGTTTGAGGAGTCGTGGCAAGATGTGCTGCGAGTGCGGCGCGTGTCACCCCTGTGCCGCTCAGGGCAGGATCATCGACTTGGTTCAAAAGCAACCGTGCAACCCGTACAGTAACCGAATAAAGCGTCAAATTCTCGATTTGCCGGATCAATCCACGCACGCGCCCAGAGAGGACTTGAACGACCCGCAGCGCGAATGTTCCGTCTTTTTGGATCATTTCTTGAAAGACTGTGGTGGGAAAAACCCATAACTTGGAGTCGCTCAAAGCGGCGGCATTTGCCGGATTAGCGCCTCCATCAAAAGCACTGATGTCATTGAAGGTATCGTGATCCCCGAAAATCCGCAGAATATGTTCTTGCCCGTCCGGGTTGAGCTTGTAAACCTTCACGCGTCCCGCTTGAACCACCCATAATCCGGCAGCGGGTTCACCCTCAAGAAAGAGCGTTTCGCCAGCCGTCGCCGTATGTGAAACTGCGCTGTTCACCATGTGCTCGATGATGGCAGGGTTTTGTCCGTCAAAATAGGCAAGCTGTTTTAGATAATCAGCCAATGAAAATGACATCGCGACAAACAACCTCAAAATCGTATCTTTTCTGCACTATATGGCAGTAGCGCCATATTCAGCTTAAACGCTGCGTTATGTTATCCCTTTATCAGATCTCCTCCCCCGAATTCTTCATTATTGAGTGTTTATTGAACTGATCTTGACCCGTTTATGGGGTGTGAGCAATCTCGAAATTCACAGGACTGCAATAGCCCCGTGTTTGTACTCGTTACGGGGCTATTGCAGCATCTTGCCTAAAATCGAGCAATAAGAAACATCACTTTCTTACCGCCGGTTGACTAAAACAACGCCTATTCAACGTTACCCAGCATCGTCTGCCGCTGGCGGGAAGATCGCCTCCAACTGCGGCAGCGCAGCATCGAGCGCATATGCTAGGCTCAACGGCGAGCTAAACCCTAGTGCATTTTCTGATTGCTCATCAAGGTAGATCACCCGCCCTTCCTGCACCGCCGTTAATCGACTGAAGAGCGGCTCGGCTTCCAGCGCTTCACGCCCACCTTCGATAAATTGCAGATTGACGATCGCAATCAGATCTTGGTCGAGCAGGTCTACCCGTTCGGCGCTGAGGTCTGCATAAAAGGATTCTCCCGCACCTTCGATGAGTTCATCCGGCACAACAAACCCCAGATCGGCGAAGAAGCGACCCCGGCTGTCCTGTGCGGTGTAATAGCCGTAAGTCCCTCCATAGTAGTAAGCGACGGCAATGCTTTGCCCTTCAAATTGTGGGTTTTCGGCGCGGGCATCCGCAAACATTGCTTCGACTTCTTCGACAACTTCCTGAGCCTCAGTGCTTTTCCCTACCGCTTCACCGATCATCTGCATCACACCCTGCCACGGCATCCCGAAGTTGATGTAATCCGCAGATTGCGTGATGGTTGGCGCAATCTGCGACAGCAGATCATATTCTTCCTGCGTGATCCCCGCTGTGACAGCGCTGATGAGATCCGGCTGCAGGTTGAGAATCGCCTCGTAGTTCAGGCTGCCAAAGGGCATGTTCAGAACGATGGGGGTTTCGCCCACGACTTTATCTTGCGCCCACGGGAAAATGGCATCTGTCTCATCACCATACCAGTACCGAACCGCGATAGGCGTTACCCCCACTGCCAGCAGGAAATCCTGCTCGGTGTAACCGATGGCGACCACGCGCTGCGGCGCTTCCGTAATAGTGGTACTGCCGTATTGGTGTTCAACTGTGATCGGAAAAACATCGCTTGCATCTTGCGCGACGGCGGGCAGCATCGCCCATACCACGCCAAGAATAATCAGCATCAAAGCTAGGAAACGCTTGTACATCGTGTGGCACTCCTTAGCGAAAGTAGATAAACAGATCAATTGGGGTGATTACTACGCGCCGATTTGCGTGACGGGCTGCAATGCGAATCCGGCGATAAGCGGCATGCCCCACTGGTTAACGAATATTGCTCTGTGCGAACTGCTGCATCTCGTCAAGCATGATAAGCGAGCCTCAGCATCAAAGTCTACGCAGCGGGTTAATCGATCAACTGTCGGATTGAAAGTAGAAAATTGATAGAGGGTGCGAAAAACCTGCACTGCTTTGAAAAACAAAAACAGTCTTGGTTGGATCACCTGTTGAAACTCCGGTTAACTTCAGGATTCCACAGCAAGACTGCTGCTTTTATCGGGGTTAATTTGCGGCGCTGCTGTCAATCCACAAGTGAGGGTGTAACCGAACCGGATCTCTTGTCAAGATCGCTTCAACTTCTGTGATTTGCTGAATTTGTCCAACCAACCACCACAGAACCAACTTTGCCCCAAGCTTGACAGAAAACGGAGTTGTGGATAGTGTTTTCGGGCACGACACTTGGCTTCTTCAGGGCAATTTCATTTATCCAGCCTTGACCCTGCCGTCTCCGCCCAGACCATCGATCACTCTTTTTTCTCCATTCGACCCATTTGGGCATAAAATCAAAACTTGATGACGACAACAAGCGTTGAGTCTCATCTGCACGCTGCGTTCCTCGGAGTATTCCACGGTGTTCATCATACGTAAGTCCAAGTCTTGGAAGAGTGTGGTTCTCAAGTTCACAAACCCTGCCCCCCATCTTGAGAACGAAAATCAAGTGCGGGGGTTAGCACTCCTTTCGATTTCTCTAATCACTGCACTGCTGCCCATCTGGATCCTTTCCTCCCCCGACTTTCCAGAGACCCGTTTTCTAACAATAGGACTTGTCACAACCTTCGCCGCCGCTTATTGGCTCAGTCATTCACGGCGTTATTGGGGTGTAGTGCTTCAGGTTGCGTCACTGTTCGCTCTAGTTGTCGCTACGATCTTCCCATCATCGGGATCTACAATCGAGAATGTGCTCACACTCAATTTTGTAGTCTTCGTAGTGCTAGCTTCGAGTATGTTCCTGTCAAAACGGTATACGCTGATCACCTTAGGCGGTAGCCTGTTCTTTGGCGGCAGTTTCTTCTTCATTCCTGGCACGCCATTTAGCTTTTCGTTCTCGTATATGGTGTTTTTTGTGCTGATTACGTCCATTGGCTGGGTCGCTGTTGAAGGTGGAAATCACAGCAGGCAGCAGTTGTTCAACAGCGCAGGACGCTATTGGGCAATCCTAACCGCACGTAAGCAAGCTGAAGAAGCACAGAAGCACAGCGAAGCTAACCTCCGCACTTTGTTTAATATCACCGAAGATTTTCTCTTCGTTTTGGATACGCAAGGGATTATTCGAGACGTTAATCAAACAGCCCTCACACGACTTGGATATTCATCGTCGGAACTCGTCGGGCAACCCCTATTATGGATTCATCCAGAAGCACGGCGTAACGAAGCAGCACAGATGATCGCTGACGCGCTGCAAGGTACCCGCAAGTATCGCCGGGTTCCTATACAAACAAAGTCACTTGATTTGATTCCGGTGGAGACCTATATCACACAGGGGTTTTGGAACGGACAGCCCGCCTTATTTGCAGTCATGAGGGATGTTTCCGTACTCATATTGGCAGAAGAAAAGTTCGCCGCTGTTTTTCATGCCAATTCAGCAATAGCTGTCTTGAGCAAAGTAGAAACCGGGGAATGTGTCGACGTCAATCGCACATGCTGCGAGAAATTAGGTCTTACACCTGAAGCGATCATCGGCAGAAAACTGACCGATTTGCTCTACCTTGACGTTCGATACAAACACATCATCAGTGAGAAGCTGAAAAGGGACGGGTATATTCGTGATGAAGAAGCAATCATCTATGGACACGATGGCAGACCTATACCAGTGATGCTTTCAGTACAAGTGCTCCTGCTAGATGGTGACAGCTACCATTTCACTTCCGCAGTTGATATCACAGAACCAAAACGAATAGAAGAAGCGCTGAAAGAAAGTGAAGCCCGCCATCGAGCACTTCTGAAGGCGATCCCCGATCTTGTCTTTCGCACCCGCCGCGACGGTATGTTTCTCGATTGTCATGCGGGCAGCCCACGCGATCTGCTCACCCCCCCAGAAGCATTTATTGGACGGAACATTGCAGAGATACTGCCGAGCGAATTTACAGAAAGACACATGTATCATTCCGGGCGCGTCTTGACGACAGGACAGGAGCAGGTTTACCAGTACAGCGTACCTATTCGCGGCGAGCTCGTGGATTTTGAAGCTCGTATGGTCGTTTGCGGGCAAGATGAAGTGCTAACCATTGTTCGCAATGTCACCAAAGTAAAATTGGCGCAGCGCCGTGAGTTTGAATTTGCGTTGGAACGAGAGAGACGACAACTGCTAACTTCTTTCGTCAAAAATGCTGCACATGAATTCCGAACGCCGCTCGCAACCATTGGAACAAGTGCATATATTCTCAATCGTTCAAATGATCCTGTGCAACGTGATCAAAAGAGAGCTCAAATTGAGATAGAGATCAAACGTATTACCCGCTTGATCGACATGATGATCATCATGACAAAGCTGGAAAATACCGATTCACTGTCTACAGACCATGTCAATGTAAACGATCAGCTCGTATCTGTCTGCTCAGAGCTCAACGCAAAGCACGAGAACAAGCATACGATACACTTTGAACTCCAACCGACCTTGCCTTTTGTCTCGGGAAATGCGGACTATCTCTCGCTTGCATTCCGTCAGCTCCTTGAGAATGCCTATCACTTCACCCCGGAAAACGGCACGATTCGAATCACGAGTGAAACTGCAGGCGATCACATCCGGCTTGAAATCAGCGATACGGGACCGGGAATTTCTGAAGAACATTTGCCGCGTATTTTTGATACGTTCTGGCGACAGGATGAAGCACACAGCACCCCGGGTTTTGGGTTAGGGCTGCCCATTGCGCAGAAGAGTGTACAGATGCACAACGGCAGGATTGATGTTGCGAGCGAAATAGGCAAAGGCTCCACCTTCACGATTTATTTGCCCCAATTTAACGATCGGCGTGGAGAAGCGGAGTAGAACCGAAGTCGCCAACAAGAAGGTCAGCGCAGCAGGCGGCGACGGATTACATTTCATTCTCAATATGATCAGCGGTGGTTGGCGGATCAAGCTTGGATTGTAGTGTCCGAGAACCTTGATCCGGCAACCACCTTGTTTAAAAACCCGATCAATCATACGAAATTCGTGAAAAAACGCCCTAGTTGCCCACTTACAAAGTCTTTCATATACTGTGCAAATGCTAAATCATCATCTAGAGATAGGACATATCAATGGGGCGTATACGTCCGCATTTGCCGTGGATAGTATGCTTTATCGCTGCCTGCTTGGCAGTGCTGCTGCCTTTGCATCTGAACAGCAGCAGCGCCGCGCCGATGTCAGATGGATTATTGCAAGCCCTTCCAACAACGTTCAGTGGTCATTTGGGTACGTGCGATCCCACATATAACCGTGCTTTCTCTGTAGGCGTGGTGTCCGGAACCGGCACCAATGTGTTCTATGAATTTCAAGAGTTTACCGTCGATCTGACAGGGGTATATACCCTCAGCATGACCAGCACGACTATCCCTGATGCGCACGCCAGTATCTATCGGGACTCATTCAATCCAGCAGTAACGCTAATGAATATCGCCTTTGTCGATGACGACAGCGGTTCCGGCGTGAATCCGGCTTTTCTCGGAGTCACACTGGATGCGGGAGTTACGTACATCCTTGTGACCTCCACCCTCAATAATGGGCTTACCGGTAGTTACACATGGACACTATCCGGCGCTGGCACGTACACGCTTGGCACGAATAGCATTACGCAGACCTGCCCTACCGCTACCCCAACCATTACGCCAACCCAAACACTGACACCCCCGCCACCCATCTCATTTAGTGGTGACTTGGGCACATGCGATCCCACATATAACCGTGCTTTCTCTGTAGGCGTGGTGTCCGGAACCGGCACCAATGTGTTCTATGAATTTCAAGAGTTTACCGTCGATCTGACAGGGGTATATACCCTCAGCATGACCAGCACGACTATCCCTGATGCGCACGCCAGTATCTATCGGGACTCATTCAATCCAGCAGTAACGCTAATGAATATCGCCTTTGTCGATGACGACAGCGGTTCCGGCGTGAATCCGGCTTTTCTCGGAGTCACACTGGATGCGGGAGTTACGTACATCCTTGTGACCTCCACCCTCAATAATGGGCTTACCGGTAGTTACACATGGACACTATCCGGCGCTGGCACGTACACGCTTGGCACGAATAGCATTACGCTGGGCTGCTCGACCGCTACCCCAACCAGCACACCATCAAGCACGTCAACTTCTACTGACACGCCAACAACCACCGCGACTCCAAGTGTCACCGCAACGTCTACTGACACACCAACGGGCACGGCGACCCCAAGTGTCACCGCAACGTCCACAGGAACGGCGTCCCCAAGCGCCACATCAACGTCTACTGACACGCCTACGGGCACAGCAACCCCAAGTGTCACCGCAACGTCCACAGGAACGATATCCCCAAGCGCCACATCAACATCTACTGATACACCAACGGACACGGCGATCTCAAGTGCCACCGCAACGCTCACAGAAACGGCATCCCCAAGTGTTACATCAACCTATGTGGCGGTCACAAGCGCAACGGTGACAACTACTGCGAGTTCAACCCCTCTCCCATCGGAACCGCTGTGTACAACTCCGCTGCCGGTGGGTGCTGTACAGGGACGCCTGATCTCGACAGTGCGAGGTCTGCACAGCCCTGATCCGCGTTCGACCACGGATGTGTTTCTCCCGGCTGGCTCAAGCTGGTGGATTATCGACACTGCGCCGGGGTATTACCGTCTGTGGATTGCATGCGAAGCGACTCCGGTTTGGGTGTCGGCTTTTCTCGTCACACCGAATTATGATGATGTGTGGCAGGGAAATCCGCTGCCCTGAGTAAGCGAAGAAGCAGTACTATCACCTGAATAGCTGCGGATTGCAGGGTGAGGCATTCATCACAGCAGT
>CALBRY010000109.1 GCA_937927665.1 uncultured Chloroflexota bacterium | reverse complement strand
GCCGATGCGCTTGGTATGAAAGGCGGGCTGGATCAGCTTACGCTGGCGCTTCCAGAACTCGCCATCAGATGTAAATAATCCGCTGCCGAGAACAGGAGCGAGCGTTTCTTTTAGCCCGTCCGTTTTGTTGAACTTCTCCGGATGCGCGACAAGAACTTCATGCACCACGTCCGGGTGATTAAGCATATATGCAGTATACGGACCGAAACGGAACGCGGTCATATCGCCGTAGCTGCCGTTTTTCGCCATAAATTCGAGCGTATCGCCGTTGAATTGGCGCATATGCCCGAAAAAAGGCTGTCCGGGCGGCATCGGCGGAAGTGGATGTTTAGCCATCAATAGCACTCCTGCACACGGGTGAACCATGATGTTGTGAATTTCTGAACAAACACACGGTACACTGGAATGTGACATTTGACAAGTGGTTATTGTGACATTTTTCACATTATTTATATTTCGAACGCGACCATTCCCCGCTGTCCGCTGTGCCGCCAATCCGGATCAATGCGATTGAGCACCTCCTCTTGATCGCCGCGCAGCCCGATGATCGGATCACTCTTGAGGGTGCGGAGTACCGCCAGCGGCGCGGGGAAATAGCGCACTGCTTGACTAAAAGGCGTTGTTGTCTCCCACAGCGCATCGCCGATCGCGCGGCGGAAATTGGCATCCCCTTTGCTGATCACAAGACTGGATGCGCCGAATAATTCACGGAGATCCGGTTTTTCCCACAGAAAATGACTGCTGTTCCAGAACCAATCCGGGCGTACTTCGATCGCGCCTTCCTGTAATGCCGCGCTCAAGCGATCGCTCACCGTATGTTCGATTCCGCCGCGTTCTCGCATCCGCGCCAGCGCATCAAAAATATCGTTGGGGATCGCATCACTGACAAAAGTGGGATGCTGCTTGGCGTGCAGCACAATATTCGAAGCCCACCCGTCAAGCAGCGCATCGACCAGAATCAGATCGAGCATGAGTTCCGTACCCGTGTTATCGAGCACGATATCGATCTGCCCCGACTCATGCGTGACCGCAAGATGATCGATGAGATATGCCGTTTCGTCGATTACGAGGTCTTCCATACGCCGCGAGGCTCCATGCGAGGCAGCACGGGCATAGCTGAGGTCAATACTGTTGCCCCACAGCGCGGCATATACGAGCGCGGTCAGCTTTTCTTCGGGCGCGAGATCGCTTTCGCGGATTTCTAGCGTGCGCCGCACCGTTCCCCACATGGCGGCGCTTTCGTATTCTTCGCGCTTCTTGGGCAGGTATGGATCGCGTCCGCTCCGAAACCAATCCACGATTTCGATCAGATGGCGATAGAAGAATGTCTCTGCGAAGAACCAATCGGTATTCTGCCATGTATCGCCATCACGGGCACGCCATGCCGCCAGCCAATCTGCCGTATCCGGAGCAGGATACTGAAGCATCGGCAGTGGTGCATCATTCTCGATTTCCACCGCCAACAAATGCAGACGGTCGAGCGCTTCGGGAGGTAAATCCGGGTTCAGCCGGATCGTATCCCGGATGATCCCCGGTATACGCACGCGCATCGTGTTGTTGGCGAATGCGTTATCGTTTGTACGGATGGGCGGTGGCACAATCATGCGATTAATGACCTCTACGAATTTTCCAGAAAATTGCGCAAGATGTCGAAGACTTCGCCCGTCACCTGCTCAATCGCCAGTACCGGATCATCTTCGCCAGTGAGCGCGTCATAGTCGATGACAACGCCGTGCCAGGTTTCATGTGTCCAGCGCGCTGGCTTGGGGAGCACTGGAAATGTCGCATCTTTTGGATACGGATACATTGTGGCGTACCAGTACGGACGTTCAAAACCGGGGCTGAACGGCGCAAACCCGACGGCGATATGCGGCTTGTTTTCGTCATAATCCGGGTTGGCATACCAGATCGTCGCCATATCAAAGTGTTCGGGAAACACGACGAGCCGCGACCAATGCCCTTGAACACGGGCACGGAAGCGCGCAATTCCGGTAAAAAACGTATCGAGCGCGAATGCGTATTCCCGCGCAACCGCCGGATCGATCGCCAGCGGTTCGGCATTGCTGTACTCGGTATGATGGAGCGGAAGCTCAGGATATTTAGCGCGCACCGCGCTTGTAAACTTCTCGACCAGCGCCGAAGTCTCCGCATCGCTGAGTGTTCCCGCGAGGATGGTTTCGCGCAGCGCCTGAAGTAATGCGCGGTTGGAATATGCCTGTGATGCGCCAGCCAGCGGGACTTGAGTTTCAGTATCATCCGCCTGACAGTAAATCAGCGCGGCGCGGCGCATATCCAGCGTGATACGCCCCCCATCGGGTAAGCGTCCGGTGGCGATGCCTTCCGGCACAGGCTTGAGCGCGACCTCGCCATAATGGGGATCGTGGGCATAGAGCAGCATCTGCACCCCTGCGAGTATTTGAACAGCGCGGTGCAGCCCATGTGCGGTGGTTGTCCAGTCAGCAAGTGCGGGCAGCCTCATGGTGATGCTCCTTAATAGTCGAGGTTGGCAAAATCAAATATGGATACTTATTGTACGGGGTCAACGCAAATTTGCGATCAGATTGTGCGGGTTGTATTAGGGGTTCAGCGATGGCGCGAGCATTTTCGCCCGCGCCA
>CALBRY010000108.1 GCA_937927665.1 uncultured Chloroflexota bacterium | reverse complement strand
AACAACACACTCTCATAGGCGTTGAGAGCCACCTCAGCAACCGATACAGCTTCCGGACGCTGCATCGTGCTGGAGAGTACACATTGGGCATGATCTGCCAGCGATGACAGATCAAGGACATGGGAATCGCCGCCAAAGTTGATCACGATCAACAGACGTTCAGCGCCGCATTCCCGTAAATAGGCGAGCACATCGCCGCTGTGCTCTGAAAATTGGATGCTGCCTTCGCGCAGCACGCGGGAGTCACTCCGAAGTTGGAGCAGTGTTTTATAGAAGTTGAGCGTCGAGCCGGGAGTTTCTTCTTGGGCGGCGACATTGATCGTGCTGCGGTTGTCGTTGACAGGCAGCCACGGTTCAACGGAATCGGGGGTGAAGCCCGCGTGTTCACTCGCACGCCACTGCATGGGTGTGCGGTTCGGGTCGCGCCCCGGATAATTGTCAGGGTCAATCATGCCAGCCGTATCTACGCGCTTTTCCGGTGGAATATCCGTATCGCACATGGCGATTTCGTCGCCGTAGTACAAAATCGGCGATCCCATCAGCGTGAGCAGCAGCATGGCAATTGAGCGGTGATGCTCATAACCGTAGCGGGTGATCAGCCGTTTGTCGTCGTGGTTGCTGAAGACAAAATGCGGTGTTGCGCCTTGGGGTAGTCCCGCATAGAAATCCAGCAGACAGGCACGCATGGCTTGTGCCTGCCATGACGTATGCAGCGGCAGCACGATCATCGGCAGATGAATCTCGTCAAGACCCGCACCATAGAACTGGGAGAGTTCCGGTGCTTTGAGTGTCCCTGTTTCACCGATCAGCACGCGATCGCCGGGATACGAACCGAGTACGCGGCGCACAGCTTGCAGCAGCGGATGCAGTTCCGGTTGATTGTTGACGTAGATATGGTATTGAACGAGATCGCCGCCGGTCGCGTTGGTGACGACGGGCATATCGGGAAACGCCTCGTGCTTGACGAGAAAGTTGATGGCATCCAAGCGGAAACCATCGACACCTTTGTCTAGCCAGAAACGCAGTACCGACTCCATTGCCTGAACAACTTCGGGATTGCGCCAGTTCAAATCCGGTTGACGGTCAAGAAACAGGTGCAGATAGTATTGCTCCGTATTGGCATCCCATGTCCACGCGCTTCCGCCGAAAAAAGTTGTCCAATTGTTTGGCGGTGATCCGTCCGGTTTCGCGTCGCGCCAGATATACCAGTCACGCTTGGGGTTTGTGCGCGAACTACGGGACTCGCTGAACCAAGGATGTGCATCCGACGTGTGATTCAGCACCATATCGATGACAATGCGAATGTTGAGATCGTGCGCGGACTGAAGTAAGTGGTCAAAATCCGCCATCGTGCCAAAAGACGGATCAACGCCCGTGTAGTCGCTCACATCGTAGCCGAAATCTGCCATCGGACTGGGATAAAACGGCGTGATCCAGATCGCATCAATGCCAAGCTGTTTTAGGTAGGGGAGCCGCTGCTCAATGCCCCGTAAATCACCAATGCCGTCTCCATTCGAGTCTTGAAAACTGCGAATGTAAACCTCGTAGAAAACGGCAGACTGCCACCAGAGGGCATCTTTCTGGGGTTGAAAAACTTTCGAACCGGCATTCATGCGAAACAGCATTTGGCTCTCATCCCGTTTCGGATTGCAATCGATTGCAATCCCGTGCAAAAACAACCTTCAATCTGTCAGAACGTTGGCGTTAGTTCAGCAGCAATGCGCCTACCGTTCTATCGCCACACCAAAAAACGCTGAATCTTGCAATCGATTGCAATTTTACGAAAAATAAAACTACATTACGGCACCGCAAGAACGCCGCACAATCAACCTACCCTCTATAACCTGCGTAGGTGCTTTCTTCCCATCAATGAGCTGCATCAAACTCTCGACCAGCAGTTTCGCGCCCGTGCCCCGAATTTCCTGACTCACTGTCGTGAGTGGCATCGCACCTGTTTCCCCGACAGAACTGCCGTCAAAACCGACGATGGCAACATCTTCCGGCATGGATCGTCCTAACTCTCGCAGCGTTTCCATGACAACCAGCGCCATCGCATCACCGCTGCTGACGAAAATGGCATCCACATCCGGTGCTTGTTCAATGAGCTGGTGAGTCGCTCCGACCCCCGATGAGGGATTCCAATCAGTGCTGACAATCAGCGCAGGGTCAATCGGGAAACCTGCATTGCTCAGCGCTTCCTGATACCCCTGAAGGCGGTTACTGGCTTCGGTCGTCCCTTTGACATGATCGTGCGTTGTGATCAGCCCAATACGCCGCCGACCTAATCTCATCAAATGTTCTACCGCTTCTCGGGAAAGCGCCCAGTTATCAATGCCAACTGTGCAGTATCTTTGCCCGGGGAATGGCGGTCCCCAGACTGCCAGTGGGACATTATCAGGAAGGCTGTTGAGGATTGGGTACTCTCCGTGACCGAGCTGAATAAAACCGTCAACCAGACCGGATCGCAGATAACGTTCATTGATTTTACGATCTTGGATGAGCAGTAAGTCGTAGCCGTTGTTGCGTAATTCAAATCCAACTGAACCGATGAATTCAAGAATAAACGGGTTTGTGAGCGTCGCGGCATCGCTGGTTTCAATCGGAATGACAACAGCAACGACGAAACTCTTTTTGAGGCGAAAATTACGCGCACCGAGATGAATCTGGTAGTTGTGATCCCGCGCAATTGCCTGAATTCGTTGTTTCGTTTCGTCGTTAATGAGCGGGCTGTTGTTCAAGGCGCGTGACACCGTCGAGGTAGACATCCCCGTCATTTTCGCAATATCGACTAACGTCAGTTTTGGCTTCATCTTCGCAATTGCAATCGATTGCAATTCAATTTTGTGTAAAATACCACCCTTCCGGTGGTATGTCAAGCAGTTTAATGGAGTGACCGTTGCGGCAGACGGATTTCGCTAGGTGGTGTCGTGGGAGTCGTCCGATTCTTTCGGCGAAATACGTTGTAAGTCGTGCCCGTCGATCATCCGCACAACCCGTTCGGCGGGAACGGCGGCTTGATCGGCTGCCGCGCCATCGAAGTCAGTTTGACTGCGGCGTCGGATCACAAACGCAAGCATGAACCATAAAATGACGAAACCCGTCATGATGAACGGCGATGCTTCGATCAAACGCCCGGTCTGCACTTGTGCTAAGGTGCGCGCGCCATTTGAGGCGATGACTTCCTCAACCATGCTCGTATCTAGGGTGGGTTTTAATGCAAAGTAACCGACGGTCATCAAACCAATGGTGAGCAGTGCAGCGACTCCCAAAGTCTGATCGGACTTTCTTTTTGGTTGGCGGTTCGGGTTGATGCGTGTCTTGGTCACGATGATATCTGCCTGTGCGAGGTGTTTATAACGTTCTATTATAGGCATGTCACACATTGTCACCGCATGAAGGTGCGTTCTTTTGGAGTATTATACGCGGTTGAGCATTGCTTTCGCCGCTGGATTGACAGTCTTGCCGGTTATGCGGGTCAGCAATCGAATACGAACCAGCAGTACTTATTCCGCAGCCTCTGGTCGTCGAGCACGAGTTCTCGGATTGCATCGGGAAGTTGTGCGCGCTGCCACTCACACTCCAAGCACCCCGCCTCTCTACGTGCATCTTCGGAAACCGCCGCGCGTGCGGCTCTGATCGCGTAGGCTGCTGCACCCAGTTCGTGCGCTGCCACATGAGCCACGACTGCGGCTTGTCCGGCGGCGAACGCTGCTTCCCTTGCCGCACCGCTCAACACTCTGGCAGCGCCCATGGCGTGCCCACCAGCGGCACGGGCTTGAGTCATCGAAATTTCACCGCGTACCCAAGCGTGTGTCTGCTCAATCGCTCTGCGTGGACGATCGTCACCGGGCTGCGCTTTTTCGAAGAAATGCAGGACATGCTGCGCGCAATCAGCCGCCCACACTGCAAGCAGGCGGTGATCGGTGTCCTGTAGGGTGCCGCCGCGACGCACCGTAATCAATCTTGGATCTCGAATCGGGCTAAGAATCACGGGTCTACCTCTTTGTGCATCGTTTGCCTAAGCTTATCTACAATGACCTGCTTCTTCTTGGTTGTGAAGCCATGCTGTACCGGACGATCACGTTCTTGTCTCCTGCCCATGCCTCTGATGCATCTCCCGCATGCGACCCAATGTGCCGTTGACCGTCTTCCCATTTTTTGCTTTCGCTTTCGGCATCCACCCATTGACGATACTTGTTTACCCCATCCACCGATAGGACAGATCGCAGTTATCATTATTCCTCGCTATAATACCGTAGAGCATTGTACACAGGATCACCGTCATGACCGGGAAAATCTTCATCTCGTACTCGCGGGCAAATATCATCTTTGCGCGGTTGCTCTACAACGAGCTTCAAGATCTCGGTTTTGACTTATGGCAGGATGTTCACGAAATTCCCGGTGGTGCGGATTTCTGGAAGATCATCAAAACGGCGATTGAAGGCTGCGACACGCTAATCCTGTGCATGTCGTTACACGCGCTCAAGTCGCCGGTCGTCTCGGATGAGTGGAATTATGCGCGCGCGCTTGGCAAGCGAGTGATTCCCGTGATTGCCGATGAGGTCTTTAATCACCCGGACGTGATCACGGTTGATCAAGCGCTCACGCAGCCCGAACTTATGACCACCAAGTTTGTGATTCCCAACTGGATGCGGCGTGCTAACTGGCTCGATTTCCGCGATGTATCCCCGCACAAAATTGAGCACAAGCGCCGCCTGCTGACTGACTTACGCACACCGTACCAACCCAAACAAATTGGCTTCACCGCACGGGCGCGGCAGCTTCCTCATAACTATGTTCCCCGTCCGGCAGAATATGAGCCGCTCGTTCGAGCGATCGTGAGCGAACAAAACGACGCAGTCGCCATCACGACGACGGTTGGCTTGCGCGGCGCTGGCGGATTCGGCAAGACGACGCTTGCCAAGGCGCTTGCACGTGATCTACGGGTAAGCGGTGCATACGATGATGGCATCTACTGGGTTACGCTTGGCGAAGCCCTGACCGGCAAGTCCGGTGACGCGCTCGAAGGTGAGCTTGTATCGCGGATGCTTGACCTGATTTACGAGATCACGGGAGCCCGTCCGCCGATCAGTCGATTGGAATCCGCCGTCGAAGAACTCACCAAAGCACTCGCGGATCGCTATGCGCTGTTAATTGTCGATGATGTGTGGCACAAGGCGCATCTTGAGCCGTTTCTCGTGAAGGGTAAACATAACGCGGTGCTGGTGACCACCCGTAACGATTCGACACTGCCGCGTGACGCGGTGCGTCAGGAAGTCGGCGCGATGGCTCCTGACGACTCGCTGCGAGTTCTCACGGCAGGATTGATCGATACCAAGCAGATCACCGATGCGGATATTTCCGCGCATACAAGCGAACTCACCACGCTGGCGCATCGGCTCGGCGGGTGGGCACTTTTGTTAAGTCTGGTCAACGGCGCGCTGTATAACCGCGTCCGCGAATTTGATGCTTCGCTTGCCGAAGCGGTCGCCTATGTCAATAAACGACTCGACAAATACGGCTTGACGGCGTTTGATGCCGAAGATGCGGTACAGCGACAGGACGCGGTGACAAGCACGCTCAACGCCAGTCTCGATCGACTCAAGCCAGCGGCACGCGAACGCTATCATCTGCTCGGCATTTTTGCAGAAGATGCTGCTGTGCCGGTGAGCGCAGCGGCGGCGGCGTGGGGACTCGATGATGCCGACGAAGCCGCCGATCAACTGGAATTATTCGCGAAAGCGTCGCTGCTGCTCGATTTTGACGGGAAAGCATTCCGCCTACATGACGTGATCCGCGTATACTTGCGTTCGCAGATTACCGATTTGCCCGCCGCCAACCACAGCTTGATCGCCAACTGGGGCAGTCTCTACGCGCTGCCGGATGAGTACGCATGGCGCTACATCGGCTATCACTTGTTCGAAACGCAGCAATCGGAAAAACTGCGCGCGCTTCTGCTTGATTATCGGTGGCTGTACGCCAAGCTGTGGGCATTGGATCATGCGGCGATCATTGCAGACATCGATAGATTTCATCTCACCATCGATGAATCGCTTCGACTGCTCCGCTCTGCACTCATGTTAAGCGAAACGGTGTTGATGCAGGATAAACGACAGTTAGCTGCACAGCTTACCGGGCGCTTGCGCCTCTATGCGGCACAACCAGAAATTGATGCGCTGTTCCAGAGCACGACTGCTCATGATGGGTTTCTGTGTTTGAACGGGAAACTAACATCGGCGGGTGGTCCGCTGCTGCGGACATTGGTGGGACATACCGGACCGGTCACTGGGGCGTTACAGCTCCGCGATGGGCGTATTCTTTCGTGGGCAAAAGATCAAAACTTACAGTTGTGGCAAGCAGACGGAAAGCCGTTGACCCAGTTGGTCGGGCATACGGGAGTCGTGAGAGGAGCTTTTGAACTTGATGATGGGCGAATTTTCACATGGGGGAGCGGAAGATTCTATCAAGACAAGAGTTTGTGTTTATGGTCAAGCGACGGGGAGCTTCTGCCGGTAAGTTTTGAGGGAGCGGGCAACGTTTACGGAGCGGTTGCACTAAGCGGCAGCCGATTCCTAACATGGTCACAGAATGAGAGTGTTCGTATCTGGTCGCTCGATGGTCGCTATCCTTCCAGCTTAATTGGGCGCAGTGATTCCATAGATGGTGCGCTTGAACTGCAGAATGGCTGTATTCTGACGTGGGAGACCGGTCGCCCTAGCTTGAGTTTATGGCGTGCCGATGGAAAGTATCTTTCCGAGATTCATCGCCAGTTCGAACCTGCATTTGGCGCACTTGCTGGAAATCCCGGGACAATCTCAGGCGTTCTAGAACTCCGCGACGGGCGGATTCTTTCTTGGTCCAACAGTCACTTATCGTCGAGTGATGTCAGTTTGCGTGTGTCGCATGTCGATGAAAGTTATCCGGTGGCTCAGCTCATTCGCCCTGCATCTTCGCTGGATGGCGCACTTGAACTCAGCGATGGTCGTATCCTTTTCTGGTCAAGCAAGATGCTCTATATCTGGGCGATGGATGATCAGCCTTTGATCGAACTGAGCGGACATTCAAGTTCTGTACGAGCCGCGCTTGAATTACGGGATGGACGCATCCTTTCCTGGGCTTGGGATGAGACATTATGCTTGTGGAGCACGGCGGGACAGCTTCTTGCGGTGTTGAGCGGACACACAGGGACGATTGTTGGCGCGCTCGAACTTGAGGACGGGCGTCTGCTTTCATGGGCAGGCGATAAAACCTTACGATTGTGGAAGGCTGATGGTCAGCCGCTTACGGCGTTGATCGGTCACACCGACGCTGTTATGGGCGCGTCAGTACTGCGCGATGGTCATATTCTTTCGTGGGGAAATGATCACCTGCTGTGCCTATGGTCAACCGAAGAACAAACCCCGGTCGAGAATAACCATGCGGAGACTGTGCGCGGCACTCTAGAGCTGTATAACGGACAGGTACTCACATGGTCTGGCGATATTTTTGGCAGCGACAGCACGCTTCATCTGTGGCATGCCGACGGGACACATATTCAAGCACTTGCAGGACACACAGCCCCGGTCACGGGCGCAATCCAACTACGCGATGAGCGTATCCTCACATGGGCAAGAGGGTCTGATCGCAAAGATAACACACTGCATCTCTGGTCATCTGCACATCAATCCTTTACGGTGTTTGCCGAGCATACCGACTCGATCAAAGAAGCGGTTGAACTGCGTAACGGCTGTATTTTGTCGTGGGGAGAAAACGAATCCACCGTGCGGCTCTCCTCGAATGATGGCGAACTTCTCAACGAACTCAAGGGGCATTCGCGCCCGGTTTCAGGTGTGCTTCAATTGCGCGATGGGCGTATCCTGACGCGCTCGTGGGATAAGACACTCCGCTTATGGAGTGAGGATGGACAACTTATCACGCAGCTTAATGGTCATTTTGATCGGGTTTCCGGCGCAACCGAGCTTGAGGATGGACGCCTTCTTTCTTGGTCTTGGGATAACACGCTGCGTTTATGGAATCCTGACGGATCTCCGCTTGCGCAAATGGCTGCACATAAAGATCGCGTTTTGGGCGCACTTGAACTACAAAACGGCTGCATTATTTCGTGGGCGCTCAAGGAATCGGGGATTCACCTCTGGAATGCGGAAGGGAAATTGCAGTCCAAGCTTAGCCAGCATGCGGGTACGATTCGCGGGGCAATCATGCGCCGTGATGGGAGCTTGGTCTCTTGGGCATCTGATCCGCTGATCTGTGTATGGGATATGGATGGGAAACTACGCGCTCAACTGATCGGACATACTGGCGGCGTGGAAGGGGTAATCGAACTGAATGATGATCGACTGCTCTCGTGGTCGGATGATAAAACCATACAGTTGTGGCGTGTGAATGGCGAGAAGATCGATACGTTTTATAACGACGCGGCGATCACGTCTTGTGCTATGCTGCGAGATGGAAAAACGCTTGTCGCAGGCGATACGCAAGGACATGTGATCTTTCTTAGACTACCAATAGGTTAAATGATGTGTTTACCCCTTCGTTTGTTGATGATGATTCTATTGCTTGGCATGACGCATGCTGCCGCCCAACCCGATCCGCCGTCTGACTCCGACGACGTCCCAACCGGTTATACCCTCACGTTCTGGGACGAGTTCGATGAGCAGGGACTCAACCGTGAGCAATGGGAATACCGCTATACAGGCGAGTACCTCGAAGGGATCAACGCTGAGGAGTCCGTCACGCAGCCGGGGGATGGTTTCCTCTACCTGACCACCCGTGAGCGCGAGTCGGATGGCGCGATCCTCACCAGCATGATCCGCTCACGTCGGGGGATCAACTTCCAATACGGCTATTTTGAAGCGCGCATACGCTTTGAAACGTGGCAGGGACATCACGGCGCGTTCTGGTTGAAGTCGAATAATTACCTGCAAGCGGAGCATGATCCAGAGAACGCAGGGGCGGAGATCGACATAGCAGAGTATTTCGGCAGCGACCGCGATGATGAGTTTCAGCACAATATCTACTGGAATCCGCTAACCGGCGCGGACGATCACCCGCAGTTCCGCTGGTCGTATGAGCGGGAGCGTGGCGCGGAACTCAGCGACGAGTTTCACACCTTTGCGCTGTTGTGGACTCCCGATGAATACATCTTCTACGTGGATGGCGAGGAGACATGGCGCACCAGTGAAGGAGTCTCACACGCGGAGTCATACCTTCTGCTGAGTCTGATCACCAGCTTTGATATCGAGCGGCTCAATACGGAGCGCCTCCCAGACACCATGATGGTCGATTATGTGCGGGTGTACGCGCCGCCCTCATGAGCGATGATTTTTGACGAGGGAGAGCAGCCCCGGAATATCGCGAGCGATCGCTTTTCCCTCGTCGCATAAGCCCCAGATCAGATTATTCATTCGCCGCACATCGTCGCTGATGCCGAAGCACGGCTTACCCTTCGCGTATGCATAACCGAGTTCGCCACACGTCCCAGAGTCCTGATCCGCACCCGTGAGCAGCGCGACAACCAGATCGCATGCTTCAAGCGCGTGCATATCCCCACGAAACAACCGCTCCCGTTCGCGAATATCCGATAAATCTCCGAGAATGCCCGCGTCCCGGTGCGGCAGAAAAGTTTCAAAGCCTTCCGCCTCAAGCGCGGCGGTGATCTGCT
>CALBRY010000107.1 GCA_937927665.1 uncultured Chloroflexota bacterium | reverse complement strand
CGATTCAGGAGCAAGCTCACATCTTGCTGTGGAGAAATGTCACTGATCTGGGTCATGAGCCAAAACTTATAATACACGTCAGTCTGTTTCTTAAGTGTAACCGCGATTAGGCGGATGTCGAATCAACGCTTTTTGGGGGGAATTGCATGACGAAGCTCATACGAATATTAGTCGCGGATGATCATTCTGTCGTACGCGCCGGGCTGCGGACACTGTTGGAACGTCAGGGACACTTCCGCGTCGTAGCCGAAGCAGCAACCGGTGAAGAAGCAGTCAGTAAGGCACAAGAAGTCAAACCTGATGTGGCGGTGTTGGATATTCGCATGCCGGGCTTGAGTGGTATCGAAGCATGCCGCCGGATCGTCGGATCAGTCACGGGTTGTCGTGTGATCATGCTCACCAGTTATGCCGAAGATGAACTGCTGTTCGCCGCTATTCAGGCTGGCGCAAGCGGTTACGTTCTCAAACGTATTGGTGATAACGAACTTGTACAGGCGGTTGAGCGCGTAAGCCGGGGTGAAGGGATGCTCGATCCGGCGATGACGGCGACCGTTTTCAGCGAAATGCGAAAAGCAAATCAGGCGCAGCAAGCCGCAGCATTTGCCGAACTCACGCCGCAAGAACTCGCGGTGCTGGCACTCGTTGCTGAAGGTCTTACCAACCGTCAGATTGCGGTCAAGCTGTATTTGGGCGAAGGAACGGTACGTAACTATGTGAGTAGTGTGCTGGCAAAAATCGGCGTGAGCAACCGCGCCGAAGCCGCCGCGTATGCGGTCAAGCACAACATTCACGAAATTGTGCCGCCCAGCCATCCGACAACCTCGTCGCGCGAAGAAAACTCCTAGCCCTTTTCGAGGGGTAAAAAAAGAGGACGTGATCATTGTCACGTCCCCTCAATTGATAAACTGTCGCTGTTTACGGGTTACGTTGTTGCGGCGGCGGGGTCGGATTGTGCTTCTTCGAGATGCTGACGATTCTTCGCCGGAATGACGAAAACAGGACGCTGCGCGCCCATCAAAACCTTGCTCGTCACACTGCCAAAGAACCAGCGCGTCAAGCCGGAACGTCCGTGCGTGGACATCACAATCGCATCCACATTGTCATGTTCCGCCACATCGACGATCAACGCTGCCGGATCACCAATATCAACAACGATACTTACCTCAAGCTGAGTGGTTTCGCGGAGACGGTCAGCGACCCGCTCAAGATATGATTTTGCGCCGGGGATCGCCTTGTCCGCACCTTCGTTGCTGTGCGGGGTCGGCATGGGAACGGGGTAAAGGTCATAAATCGGATATTCGGGAACTTGAATCGCGCTCACAAGAGTCAACGCGCCGTTGGGTTTGACGACCTGCAGGGCATAATCGATCGCCGTCTCTGCCAGAGCAGAACCATCAAGAGGAACCAGCACGCGGTTTAACATAAGAATACTCCTCAAATTTATATCTCTTCTTGTGATCCAATCATCGGATATTTGGGGGGCGGCTCGTAGTGCTGAAAATCATAACGAAGGGGCGCGAAAAAGCATTTTTGGGAGAGATACCGGCGCACCTCTCCCGTGAAGCATAGCTTAACGATCAGCGCGTCGGAGCGGTTTGATCTGCGTACACAGGCGTGAGCCAGTGACGATACTTCTCAACACGTCCGCTCACCACATCAAAGAATCGATCGCGGATCTGACGGGTGATCGATCCCATCATGCCCGTACCGATCGGGCGATGCTCAACCTTAGTAACCGCCGCTACCTGAATCCCCGTTCCGCACAGGAACAGCTCATCAGCGAGATAAACCTCACTGCGATCGATCTCACGCTCAACCACTTCAAACCCAAGATCGTCGCGCGCAATTTCGATGATCGAGCGCCGGACGATACCTTCCAGCACATTCGCGTAAGTCGGCGGGGTGATCACGACACCGCGCCGCACCATAAAGATGTTCGCCGCGCTCGATTCGCCAACATGCCCGTTTTCGTTCAGCACAAGTGCTTCATCGTAGCCCGCGAGGATCGCATCACTCTTGATCAACGCGCTGTTGGCATACGCGCCGGTGATCTTTCCGCGTGCCGGAATCGCGTTGTCCTCAACCCGCCGCCACGCCGAGAAACACACATGCGCGCCTTCCTCATTGTCAATGTAGCTTCCGAACGGCAGTGCGAACATCGTGAATTCGTCTGCCACATCATGCAGACGCACGCCGATCATCTCGGTGGATTTAAACGCCAGCGGACGAATATAGCAGTTTTCGCGGAATCCTTCGGCGCGCAGCAGATCGATCAAAATGTGTGTCAGTTCTTCCGGCGAATATCCGGTACTGATGCGGATCAATCCGGCGGATTGGTTCAATCGTTCGAAGTGCTCAAACGGGCGGAAGATAAACAACTGCTCCTCGTCCGCGTTCCAGTAGCCGCGCATCCCGCCGAATACACCCGTCCCATAATTGAACGCGTGCGTCATTACGCTGATCGTTGCCTGCTCAAACGGCACGATCTGCCCCTTAAAAAATGCAAATTTTGGTTTTCCCTGAACTGCCATTGAATCCCCTTTAATATGACTGCGCTCTAAGATGTCGGTTGCTTTCTTTCCCTACTATTACGGAGCGTGCCCCGTAGTGTATAGAACCCAAGCAGTCCAATCACCATCGCCGCGGTGATTCCTGTAACCAGTAGAGGGAACTGAGCGACATCATAATCGAACTGGACGCGGTGGATGCCGGGTGGCACCCATATCGCTTGCAGCGTACCGTAGGTGCACGCGACACGCACACGAACGATGCGACCATCCTCCATTGAGACGTTCGCGTACAGCCCCGGTGACCAAACCTCCGAACGGAATAAGAGCGCTTCCCACTGTGGGACATTCACCTCGAACCACTCACCATTAAGTGTGCGCCCATGCGCGAGAATTTCCGGTATAGGATTGTTGAATGAGGGAATCCCTTGAGTGATACCTCCATCGCCGTCCCAGTCGTTTCCATATGCCCAAGCCCGATCGAACTGAATAAGTGGGCAGCCTTCGGCATACCGAAAATCGCGCAAGCCCCATGCACGCCCGTAGCCTTGACCGAGATCGTACACGTAGCGTTCACCATCGCTGAACACCGCGTCCCGGCTCTCAAGCGGCATGGTGAGGATCAGATAGCGCACGTTTAAGCGGCGCAGCGCTTCATCATCGATCTTGCCGTCGAGTTCTGCTTGCGGGCACGCCGTCGATGCCGCCGCGCTCCCGCGCACCGCCGGAGCAGCCACCGAGTAGCCTTGATAATCACACCCGATTGCAGCATTCAAATATTCGGTATATGTCCGTAACTGCGCGCCGTTGTACCCGTCCGCCGTGTTGATCCCGTTGGCGAGCAGCGCCATATCGCTCACGCCGCCGTATGGTGCCATCACCCGTTCATCTTCGCTCAGGTTATCGCGCAAGAACACGATCAGCGGATCATCGGCGGCGATCAATTCTGCTTCAGGGATCGGCGTGACAAATGTGCTGCCCGTGTACAGCAGTTCCGCCGCGATAATCACTGCCGCCGCGATTCTGCTCCACCGCTGCGCCGGAAACGCCAGCACAACCGCGATCACCGCCGCCGCGATCCCGTGCGGAAAAAACGCAAACGGCAGTTCGGGCACAATGAACCCGCCAATCGTCAGGAGCGCGAACAACACCGCCGCGCCGATCAAAACCGGACGCAGCCAACGCTTCGCCGCTTCACCGCTCACCCATCGATCCCACGCGAACGCAGCCAGCGCCGCCGCCCCGAACGGCACATACACATAAAACCGTTCCGGTGTGCGGAAATACGGCATCACCGGGACGGCGTAGTACAGCACCGTGTACAATCCAGCGGTCGCGCCAAAGCTCAAGATCAGCGCGATCAGTGTCCCGCCGCCCCACAGCCGATCGCGCCCTGTCCATCCCCGCCCCGCTCCGGCGAGGATCAACGGAATCACGCCCGCACCGAGATACAAGAATGCTTCCGGATAACGTAACTGAGTTGGTGCAGCAATCCCGATCAGCATCACGAGCGGCAAACTGGTCGCCACCGATTCCTGATACGTTAGCAGTGCGCGATTGGTATACGGAAGATAGACAAACTGCGGCAGAAACATCACTGCCGATAATCCGAGCGCGACAACGCCCGTAATCCCCCAGATACGGATCATCTTCCACAGCCAGCGCCCCGGCGTTTTGCGTTCGATCCAAAAGTATCCGGCACTGCTCAACAGCAGCATAAAACCGTGATAGACAAAATACTGCGTATTGCCGATTAACACCGCCGCAAACACGATCCCCAGCAGCAGCATATAGCTCGTCCGCCGCGTGATCCACGCCGCATGAAAGAAGAAATACGCCCACGGGATCATCGTCAGGATCGGGATCAGCCACCAGTGACCGCCCGACATATGAATGAACAAGCGCGGCGCGAACCCGTAAATCAGCGCGCCGATAAACGATGCTTCCGGGCGGAGTCCACCAAGACGCCGCAGCACGACGTACATTCCGAATCCGGCAAGCCACACATGAATCACCATATCCAACGTGAGCGCCAGCGGCAGCGGAATCGCTTGGATGAACATCAGCCAGTGGATTGGGTACGGGATCGGGTTTTGCAGATTACCGAACAGCGGAATCCCGCTCAACACATACGATCGCCACTGCGGGATCTGTCCGGTGGTATTCAGCGTGTCGCGGATGAAATGACTTAGCGTCCAGATTTCGCGGTCAAGGTCAGTTCCCAAGCCCGATGTCGGCATGATCATCGGGAATGGCGGCAGCAAAAACCGCGCAAAGTAAACAATCGTCAGCAGAAGCAGCAGACCGATCAAAAACCAATCAACACGTGTGAGACGATATTTAAGCATCAGAACCATGTATCCGGCAGCATCAGCAGAAACAAGAAACTCGTCGCCCACAACCACGCCGCCCATCCCATCCGGCGCGGATGTTGTTCGGCTAAATATACCAGCCCACACACGATCAGCGGCACAGCAACCCGATACGCCGCCGCCGGATCTTCCCAGCTTACATCTGGCATCAGCATCACCCATGCCGCCGCCGCCAGCATCAGCGCCGCGCCAAACGTGATCTGCCGCCGGATCGACTGCCACGCCGCCGCAATGAACAAGATCAGCGTCGGAATCGCCAGCCACAACACAAGAAACGCGAACTCAAGCGGATTTTGTTCGGCGAACAACCCGTTAAACGGAATCGGCAGCAAATTCTGCGCCGCCGGGTAGCGCGTCGGCAGTGTGCCAAACGTGATGTAAAGGACACCCCACCACGCCAGAAATGCGATCACCGGCGCAGCGAACAGATACAACGCCCGCCGCCAATCTCCGCCCGCGACCGCATGTAAAGCGATCGCCGCCGCGAACACCAGCCCGATTTCTTTCGTGAGCGTCGAAAGGATCAGCAGCATCGCTGTCAGCCGGTCACGCCGATCTTGATACGCGATCAACGCCCCCAACGCAAACGTGAGACACAGCGGCTCATTCAAATCGAGCCGAACCGCGATTAATGCGCCAAACCAGACCGAATAAGCGAGCGCCGCCCATGCAAATCGGGGGCGGCTGATCTTGGCGATCAGATACGCCAGAAGCGCGGCATTTAAACTGTGGGCGATTACGTTGAGAAGAATCAGGGTATAAGGTGCATAGCCGGGGTTGCCAAATGCCATCACACGCGCCGTAACCGGGTAGACGATCCGCTGATAACGCAGTGTCGCGCCATCAAGATACGGTGTCGCTTCTGAGCCGAACGCCGCGATATACAGCGCGAACTGTCCGTCATAGCCGCGTGTCTCCGCAGGCTCACCGCAGCAGAACTGCCGCCCAATACGCGCAAAATCGAGCGGATCGTAGTTCACTAACGCCAAAATCATCAGCGCGGCGGTCAGGATCAGTGTGATTCCGCCAATCGTCAGGGCGGCACTACGCGGGTGGCGAAACGGCATCTTTCCCATCCATTTCCATCAACGATCAACGATGATTAGACAAAACAAACCGGGCGTTGATGCCCGGTTCATAAACCCTGTATGCAGTTGTGCGGAAACGCACTAGCTCAGATAGTCCCGTAGGTTATGCGCGAGCCGGGGGTGACGCAAACGTCGCAGCGCCTCTTTTTCAAGTTGGCGGATGCGCTCACGGCTCAAGCCAAACTTGTTGGCAATTTCTTCAAGCGTATGCGGTTCACCGCCGCCTAACCCAAAGCGAAGCCGGAGAATGTGACTCTGGCGCGGAGTGAGCTCGGCAAGCACTTCTTCAATGGTTTCCTGAAGCATGTGCTGTGTTGCGGATTCGACTGGGCTGGGTGAATCCTGATCTTCGATAAAATCCCCAAATTCGCTGTCGCCGTCATCACCGACCGGGCGTTCGAGCGCGATGGCGTGCTGACTGGCATCCATCATGCCGCGAATCGTTTCGACCGGGAGATCCATTTCCATTGCAATTTCTTCTGGAGAAGGACGGCGTCCACGAGACTGTTCGAGCGCTTGGGCAGTGCGATACATTTGGCGAATGCGTTCGGTCATGTGGAGGGGAATTCGAATGGTGCGGGTTTTTTGCGCGAGCGCGCGGGTAATTGCCTGACGGATCCACCATGTTGCGTAGGTGCTGAATCGGTTGCCGCGTTTGTAGTCGTATTTATCGACTGCGCGCATCAGACCTACATTGCCTTCCTGGATCAAGTCGGGGAAAGGCAGACCCTGTCCCATGTATCGTTTAGCGATACTGACGACCAGACGGGTGTTCGCGCGTCCCAGATGTTCACGCGCAGCCTGCCCGTCTTGCAGCAGGCGCTCTAACTGCGCGCTAATGGATGGGCTGCATCGTTCACGCATCCGCAGAAGCGTTTCACGCGCCTGTTTGCCCAGTTCAATCCGTTTGGCGAGATCAATTTCCTCAATCGCCGTCAGGAGCGGTTCCTGAGCCATCTGCCGGAAGTAAAGCCCTACCGGATCATCGGGCGATACAGCGCTGATATCCCCAACGGTCGGGTCTTGCAGCACTTCTTCCGGTTCAAATTCAATGACCTCTTCTTCCTCTACTAACAACAACCTATCGGAGGGGTCGCTTTCTTGACGTAGTTGGATTCCTAATTCATCCAACTCGTAAAGAAGCGATTCGATGGAAGCACCGTCATCGCCTTCTTTGTCCAACACGTCGAGTACATCTTCAAAGGTCACGTAGCCGCCGCGCTGGTTAGCCCGACTCAGTAATTCCTGTATCACGACGATCCTTTGCCTCCTATGAGTAAGGGTGGCACCGACACCATGTTCGTACTGGAAAGGTACAAACCCGATAGGATACGGGCAGCGCGGATTCCCGCGCACATGAAAAACTGCTTAATTTTAGCACTATTCTAATCGAGATGTGAACCACCAAATGAAAGTCTTCACAAGATTCATGCGTCTACTGTCCCATTTTCTCTAGCGATCCTTCCCAAGTTGAGTACCTTCAGCCGATGGATACACACCGCCCGCAAACGCGGTAAAGTGAAAACATCCGATGTAATGTGGAGTAAACAACAGTGAACAATAATCAGGGTAGTGGCTTCTGGGATCAGGTTGCAGGCAAGTGGAAACAACTTCGCGGTGATATTCGTTCCCGTTGGGGCGATCTCACTGATAATGAAGTCGAACAAATCGCTGGCGAACGCGACAAGCTGGTCGGCAAGATTCAGGAGCGCTACGGACGGACTCGCCAGGAAGCAGAGCGCGAGGTCGACGAGTGGGCGGAAACCTTCCGCAACAACTAACCCTTTCCCGTAACTGAATACTCCCATCAATGCTCAAGCCGCCTTATAACGAGGCGGCTTTTTATGATCTGTTGCACGTTAGTCGTCATTTGACTATGCTTATTGCAGCGTACTAAAGAGGCGTTCCGGATGACCACGCGACGATTTTCTGAAGAAGATTCACCTGAACCGAACGAACCATACGAAAACGAACCTGAACACGAAGAAACCCCGCGTTCAGTTCCGGCTCCGAATATTCGTATGCCAAATGCGTCAATTCCGCGTGACCGTTCCGCAGAGCTGCCCCCTGTGCGCGAACGCGACCTGAGTTCCACTGGCAGTTCACGCGGCGCGGCACATTTGCCGCGAACCCTCACACAGGTCTTAAGTGAAGCCAACGATCGAGTCGTGCGCGGCGATCTCGTCGATTTCGTACCGATGCCGACTGGTTTTGATCCGCTTGACGGGCTGATTGGCGGCGGACTGCGAAAAACCGAACTGGTGCTGCTCGGCGGAGCGCAAGGCGTCGGAAAAACGATCGCCACATTGCAAATTGCGCGCAACATTGCGACACGCCCCGATCAGTATGTGTTTTACCTCTCCTATGAACACACTGAAACGCACTTGATGCACCGCCTGTTATGCCTTGAAAGCGTCAACCCGCCCGAAGTCGATATTACACGCGGCGTGAAGCTGCAAGACTTGTACAAAATCATCGTCGCGCAGCGTGCGCGCGGTTTTATGGGTGGCAAAGACGAAACAATGGGATCGCTCCAAGCAATCCTGAAGGACAATCCCAAGACCGCCCCTGCCCTCCAGCGGTTGCAGCGCTATGCTGACCGTATGATCTTGCTGAAGGCAAGCCCGGCAGTTACGACGCTGCGTTCGATTAAAGAAATGACATCGCGCTTGTGCGAAGCAACGGGCGGAAATGTCGTCCTATTCGTTGACTATCTGCAAAAGATCGCCGTCCACCCTGAACGCCCACGCGATGAAAACGATAAAGTGACGATCATCGTGGAAGGCTTGAAGGATATCGCCATGACGCTCGATATTCCCGTATGGGCAATCGTCGCGGCGGATCGTGAAGGCTTAAAGAGCAAGCGAATCCATTTGTTCCATATGCGCGGCAGCAGTGCGCTCGATTACGAGAGCGATATCGCCCTGATCATGAACAACAAGTATCAGATCATGGCGAAAGATCATGTCAACTTCAACCCGTACACGGCAAAGCAGTTCCGCGATTGGGTTGTGTTCACCATCGAGAAGAACCGCGCCGGACGCGCCATGCTGGATATGGAATTCCAACTCCATGGACCGCATTTTACGTTCGATCCGCGCGGTCAAAAAGTTCAGCAGCAGTTGATTGACGACAAAATCATCGAGACGTAATCCCTTGAGCTTTACACGCCGTAAATTCATCACTGCCGCTGCCGGAGGACTGGTCGGGTTAGGCGTCCTCGGCGGCGGTGGTTTGCTGTATGCCACCCGCATTGAACCGCTCTGGTTCGAATTCACACAACTTTCGCTTACCCTGCCGCGCCTTCACCCTGCCTTTGATGGCTATCGTCTGCTCCAGTTCAGCGATATTCACTTTGACGGGCGCTTTATGGATCGGGAAATGCTGTTTGATGTGATCGCCGCTGTGCGCACACAGCAGGTTGACGCCATCGTGTTCACAGGCGATTTCCTAACGGATCATGTCACCCCGGATATTGAGCAAATTCTGGTTGAAGCCTTCTCCAGCTTGCGCGCCCCGGATGGGGTGTTTGCTGTTATGGGCAATCATGATTATTGGTCAGGGGTCGAAGCGCTGCGGCGTGCGCTCAACGCGTCTGGCGTAATTGAACTCGACAACCGGGTACATACGCTGCGGCGCGGTGCTGGCACACTTCATCTTTGCGGGGTAGATGATATTTGGGAGCGGCATCACCGCCTTGATCACGTCTTAGCGCAGATTCCCGGCGATGGCGCAGCCATCTTGTTGGCGCATGAGCCAGATTTTGCCGATACCACTGCCGCGGCGGGTCGCTTCGATCTTCAGCTTTCCGGGCATTCTCACGGCGGGCAGGTGAATCTTCCCTTGATCGGTCCGCCGATCCTGCCGTGGTTAGGGCGCAAATATCACACGGGACTGTATCACGTCGGCTCGCTGATCCAGTACACCAACCGCGGCATCGGCACGGTACAAATGGATTGGGATTTGCCCGCCGTGCGTTTCAACTGCCGCCCGGAAATCACGATCATCACGCTGCAATCCTTGTAATACGAATCCTCTGACATTTATCCTCAATGCAGCGACAATTGATTACACGGGGGCATTTATTGCGAAATAAATACCCCTAGAGATATTGATTCGCATTTGTTCCTGTTAGATGATGTTAGTGTTCGGTTTAAGTTAAGGAAATGAAAATAAATTTCAGCACTCCGCACCCAAGGACATCGCGCCATGAATCGCCGCTCTCTCTCAGTCCTGCTTCTTCTCGTCACCCTTATTGCTGTGTTTTCCGTCGGTCCTGTCCACGCTTTGAAATATCCACCAGTCCCCAACATCCCGATTCGCCCACCTGTTAGCACAGCCGAACTGTACCGCGTGGATCGCTGTGGCACGGATAACACAGGATGGGTAGTGGATGACATAATCCACTATTGGCAAGTCCGGTCACGCTGGGAGGGTTGGTATCCTGTCTTTTACACTTACTCGGAAGATTTCGATTATACGGCTGCCTGTTACAATCACGATAACTGCCCAAACTTCGGGCATAATCGCGCATACTGCGATGCCCAGTTCTACACTGAACTCATGACTATTTGTTCTCAAGGTCATGATAAGGCTGCACGGAGTTGGTGTTACGGAACTGCCTATAACTACTACGTTGCGGTTGCGACCTATTCTGCCATTATCGGCGGTTAACACGCTTCCGATCACGCATTGTTGAAGATGCTGCCGGGGTGTGTGTGCTCCGGCAGCAAGATTAGCCTTCCTGCCCCCCTGTTGCGCCGCATTCCCCTCTTCAGTAACATTCAATTGTCCGTTTAACTAAATGGT
>CALBRY010000106.1 GCA_937927665.1 uncultured Chloroflexota bacterium | reverse complement strand
CTTGAAGCGTTGTGCGGCAGAGCCGATCGCGTCTTGTGTTCCGGTTTACCATCCGGCGCGCCAGATGATGCACCGCGTACACTGCTGCGCGATTGGGTGCGTGCTTACGGCACGCGGATTCATTTCGCGTGCGGCGGCGGTGTGAGCCTTGCCAGCCTCGGAGAAGCCGTCAGGCTCACAGGAGCGCCGGAATATCATGTCGGCGGCGCGGCACGCTCAAACGGTAAAGTCGATCGCCTCAAAGTGGCGGCGCTGGTTCAAGCACTCGGTTGATCGATCCACGCGGGAAGCGGTTCACGCGCGCCGCGCCACAACATCGGGATCGCGTCAATTCCGGTGTATGCCGCGACGATCCCGCCGACAATCGCGCAGTTCGTGTCAATATCGCCGCGTGCGTGCGCCGTCGTGACGAGTGCGCGCTCATAATTCGACAAGAACTCGCCCGCCGCCCATAAGCAGAAGGGAACGGTATCCTGTGCGCTGATCTCGCTGCCGTTCCCCAACTGGCTGATCACCCCATCCAGCGACGTATTTGACCCAATATCGCGGGCACGGTTCAGCTTCGAGCGGACTTCGCTCTCCGGCACATACGGGATCACCTGATCGATAAACGCGGCGCGATTGGGCGCGTCGTTTCCGGCGGAACGCCATGCCACCGCCGCCGCGACTGCGACCGCGATTCCCCCGGCGATTCCTTCCGGGTGCGCGTGCGTGACTTCCGACGACAAGCGCGCCTGTTCAACCACCTGATCGAGATCGTCCGCGAAGTACGCCCCGAGCGGCGCGATCCGCATCGCCGCACCGTTTCCATACGAACCCTGCCCGCCGAACATTTGACGCGCAAGCACGCGCCAATCCCCGCCGTTTTGAATCTCCATCAAAAGCCGCCGCGCTCCATGTCCATAACCGCGTGAGGGATCAAAATGGCGCGCGAAACTTTTCGCCAGCTTGTCTTGATCTATCGTGCCGTCCAGCCGCAGCAGTTCGTAAATCGACAGCGCCATATTCGTGTCGTCGGTGTAGCGCCATGCCCCCGACGGGATATTCTGCGTCACGATCTGCGCTTGAAGACGGCGCAGATTAAACGCCTGTTCGCCGTATACGTCTCCGACGCTCAAGCCTTCTAAGGACAAACGCGCGCGCATTATGGGTTTTGCGCTAGAATGTGAATTCATATCGATGTTTCCCCTATGATGCCGCAATTCTTGTGACTTGTTTCATCGATTATAATCTTCATGCTTACTGTCGAAGTTTGAGGGTTGTATGCCGCTTGAGCGAATAGTCATCAAGGTGGGTACGAGTACACTTACAGGTGGAAGCCGCCGTTTGAGCCGTCCGCGTATGCTGGAACTTGTGCAGCAGGCGGCGCGCTTGTGCGATATCGGGCACGAAATCGTGCTTGTATCGTCAGGCGCGGTGGCAGCCGGGCGCGAAACCATGAATTTTCCTGATTTTGGTCGCGCGATGCCTGCAAAGCAAATGCTCGCGGCGGTGGGTCAAAGCCGCCTCATGCAGATTTATTCCGAACTTTTCGACATTTATACGATTATTGTCGGTCAGGTGCTGCTCACGCGGGAAGATTTCGCGGATCGCGCCCGATTCTTGAATGCGCGGGATACCCTTCTCACGATGATCGATCATCGCATTATTCCGATCATCAACGAGAATGACACTACCGCAACCCATGAAATTCGCGTCGGCGATAATGATAATCTGTCGGCGCTCGTCGCGACTCTGGTCGAGGCTGACCGTTTGATCATCTTGACTGATCAAGCGGGGCTGTACACGGCTGATCCACGCACCAACCCGAACGCCGCGCTGATCTCGCAGGTCGCCAAAATCGACGACTCGATCTTTGCGCTGGCGGGCGGTACGGAGGCGGGTGGAATTGGGACGGGCGGTATGGTGACAAAGCTGCAAGCGGCGCAGTTAGCCACGCGCAGCGGCGTCACGACGGTTGTTGCCAGCGGACGTGAACCGAATATTCTTGAACGCTTGATCGCCGGAGAGACACTCGGTACAACATTCGTTCCGGCAAATGATCCGGTCGAAAGCCGGAAGCGCTGGCTTCTGGTCGATAAATCGCGCGGAAAAGTCATGATCGATGCGGGCGCGGTCGATGTACTGACGCTTGGAGGCGCGAGTTTGCTCCCGGTCGGGATTACGGGAGTCGATGGCGAGTTTGAGCGCGGCGCGCCGCTTTCGGTCGCCTCACCGGACGGGCAAATCGTCGCACATGGGCTGACCAGCTACAGCAGCAGCGAAATTCGCCGCTTGTGTGGTCAACGTTCCGCACGGATTGCCGAAATATTGGGTTATTCTTATGGAGACGCGGTTATACACCGGAACAACTTAGTTGTGTTACGATAATCTAGGAACTAGGAAGCAGACTCATGGATATGCGCCAAATCGGGTTGAAAGCGAAAGCCGCTTCGCGCAGCCTCGCAAAAGTCACCACAGCACAGAAGAATCGCGCGCTGGAAGCAGTCGCAGCGGCGATCGAACGGGAATCGGCGCAAATCCTTGAGGCGAACGGACGCGATCTGGCGGAAGCACGGGAACGCGGCACGAAAGACGCGCTGCTCGACCGGATTCGGTTGGAAGGACGCCTAGACGGAATTGTCGCTGATCTTCGCAGCGTGATCCGCCTGCCTGATCCGGTGGGTGAAACGTTTGACGAACGCATTCTCGAAAATGGTCTTAATGTTCACCGCCGCCGCACGCCAATCGGCGTGATCGGGGTGATTTACGAAAACCGCCCGAATGTCACCGTTGATGTGGCGGCGATCTGCATCAAAAGCGGCAACGCGGCGGTGATGCGCGGCGGCAGCGAAACCCTGCACAGCAATACCGCCCTCGTGAACGTGATCCACGACGCTCTCAATGAAGAAGGCAGCCTCCCCGCCGATTCGATTCAGCTCATCACCGATCCCGATCGGGCGTATGTGCTGGAAATGCTTCGTCTGCATGAATTCATCGACTTGATCATTCCGCGCGGCGGCGCATCGCTGCATCAATTCTGCCGCGAAAACAGCCTGATCCCGGTGATCACAGGCGGAGTCGGTGTTTGTCATGTCTACATTGACGAAAGCGGCATGATGGAGAAAGCACTCCCGATCATCCATAACGCAAAGACGCAGCGCCCATCGGTCTGCAATTCATTGGATACCGTGCTGGTTCAGCAGGAGATCGCCGCCGATGCGCTGCCGCGTATCGTCGCGCATCTCGCGCCCGCCGGTGTGACATTCCGCGCCGATCCGGAAGCGCTGGCAATTTTGCGCGCTTCCCCCCTCGGAGACGCGGCAAATACGGTTTCGCCCGCCGGAGAAGATGATTTTAGCACCGAGTGGATGTCGCTCGTGCTGGGTCTAAAAGTGGTTCATTCGCTTGACGAAGCGATCGCCCATATTGACGCGAACAGCCTCAATCATTCCGACTGCATCATCACCGAAAATTCAGAACATGCGGCGCGTTTCATCCATGAAGTTGATTCATCCGCTGTTTTTGTAAACGCAAGCACGCGGTTTAACGACGGGGGCGCACTCGGCTTAGGCGCAGAAGTCGCAGTGAGCACCCAGAAACTGCATGCGCGTGGTCCTATGGCACTGGAGGCACTGACGACCTATAAGTGGGTCGTCACGGGTGACGGTCACATTCGCCGCTGAAGCTCGCGGAGGAACAAACGCAGAATGGCAAACGTACTCGTAATCGAAGACGATAGAGATCTCGCAGATGTTCTGTGCAGCCTTGTTGAAGCGCTCGGACATCATGCCGCCAGAGCGCTTGACGCGGAAACTGCGCTCCGCCTATTAGAGGCAGGAGAGTTTTCGCCTACCTTGATCCTGTGCGATTTAACACTGCCGGGGATGCACGGATTGACATTTTTGCGGTCGATCCGCGAAAATGCACGGTTTCCGGCGTATCGCTTTGTAGCGATGAGTGGTTCGGGTGCGGATCGCGCCCCGTCATTATCCGGCGGCGCGACCGATTATTTACTCAAGCCTTTTACGATGAATGAGCTAGAGCGCGTCCTGAAACTTTCATCGGTTCACGATGGCGTAAAACCGGAATAACGTCAACCATTTTTGAGATTGATCACCATAAATGAAAACTGTGTTTGTATTGAATCCGCATGCTGGAAGCGGCACGGCACGCCGGGTTTGGTCAGAAATTGAACCGCTCATCGAGACGCGCATCGAGGACTATTCGGTCGTTGTCACCGAAACGATCGAAGAAATCTCCCCGCGTTTGGGTGAAGCAGTCGCGGCAGGGGTTCAGCGCGTAATCGCCGTTGGGGGCGATGGCACAAACCATGCCGTCATCAACGAAGTGATCAAACTGAACGAAGCAGGCACTACCCCCCCGCTGGTGTATGGCAATGTCCCGATCGGGACAGGACGGGATTGGGCGCGCGGTTTGGGCGTGCCAATCGACAGCATCCCCGCGATTGCCGAATGGATCGTCAATGCCGCACCCTCACCGATCGATCTCGGCATTCTCACCTATGAAGACGAAGGGAAAAGCGAGTATTTCCTGAATATCGCCAGCGGCGGCTTGGGTGGCGATGTCGCTTACCGCGTCGAGGGACATGTCAAACGTTCGTGGACGTTTCTTGCTTCAACGGTTGAGTCGATCCTCAGATATTCGCCGCAGCATGTCAGCGTCTCGCTTGATGGCGTCGATTGGTTTAGTGGCAAAGTTTATCTGGTGGTGGTCGCAAACGGGACAACGTTCGGACGCGGCATGATGATCGCGCCAAACGCATTGGTTGACGATGGTTTGTTTGATGTGGTACTGGCGAAAGATGTATCGCGCTTGGCTTTGCTCTCTACGCTGCGGCTTGTCTACACAGGCGATCATTTGTCGCATCCTGCCGTGATGCAGGGACGCGCACGCCGGATCGGACTCCGTATTGAGCCTTCCGCGCCGCCGATCAAGTTGGAATTAGATGGGGAATACCGCGAAGGGCGCACGCTCACATTTGAGGTACGCCCCAATATGTTACAACTGCTGAGATAAACCGTCTACGACTGCTGCCCGGCGGTTTTCGCCGGGTCGCTGACCTGATTTCGTGTGGATTCGGTCTTGTCTTCGGGTTTTGTCTCAGGTTTTTCGGCGTCGCCTTCCGCTTTTGCGTTGGGAACTGCACCTTCGGCTGAAACGAACGGCGGAACGATCACCGGAGTTTCTTCAGGTTTTGGGGCGGCGGCGACTGCTGCTCCGGCTGCCGCTGCGACGGGTTGGGGAGGGGCTGCCACAGGCGAAAGCATTCCCGTTAGCGGCTTGATCACCGGCGTGCCTTTGAGAATGTTTTCATAACGCTGCACCAATTCCACCAGTTCTTGCACGGGCAGCGGCTTGGCAATGTACGTATCACACCCCGCTTCAATACAGCGTTCTTTATCACCCGTCATGGCGTATGCGGTAACTGCAACAATCGGGGTTTGATGTCCGCGTCCGCGAAGCTGACGCACCACATCTAGCCCGGTCAGCCCGCCGGAAAGCTGAACATCCATCAAGACCAGATCAGGCTTGTCTTGATCGAAATTCGCCAGCGCCGACTCGCCTTCAGTGTATGAAATCACCGTGTGATTGCCCATGCGTGCAATTCGCTGCAATAGGGAAAGGTTTGCCGGGTTATCTTCAACATACATTATTTTCATGTTGTATCCTTAACATGTACTCTAAATTACGACTGCTGCGGCGCGGTCACGAGGACGCCCGGTTCACCCGCAGCACTTGGTTCTTTACTGCTCGGTTCGTGCCAATACGGCAGCACGAAATGGAAAGTACTGCCCTTTCCTAGCTCACTTTCTGCCCAGATGCGCCCACCCATCAAGGTAAGAAGCTGACGCGAAATCGTTAGCCCCAGACCAGCGCCTGCACGCGGATCACGGATGCCTGTTTCTGCCTGTTTAAATTCCTCAAAGATCAACTCAAGACTGTCTTGCGGGATACCTGAACCTGTATCGCGCACGCTGACGAGAACGCCTTCTTCTTGCGGCTGGATCGTCAAGCGGATAGATCCTTGTTCCGTGAACTTCGCGGCGTTGCTGTACAGATTGAGCAAAACTTGGCGGACACGCGCTTCGTCTGCAAACACGAACGGGATTACATCCGGCATCGTGAGTTCGAGCTTGATCTGCTTCTGACCGACCAAACCGGACGCGGTCGAAAGCACGCTGTTGACCAGCGGTTTAAGATCGACCTGACCGAGACGAATATCGAGCTTGCCCGCATCCACTTTGGAGAGGTCAAGGATATCGTTGATCAAGTTGAGGAGTTGGCGACCGCTTGTATAAATCTGCTGGAGGTCGGCTTCGTACGCATTCGGGAGCGGAACACCATCGTACATCGCCGGATATTTGAGCATCGTTTCGCTGAAGCCGATAATTGCGTTTAGCGGCGTGCGAAGCTCATGGCTCATATTGGCGAGGAACTGCCCACGAAAATGTTTTGCTTCTTCAGCAAGTGAACGCGCGTGATCCAGCTCCAAGTTTGTTTCCTGAAGGCGTTCGCTCAATGCGCGGGTACGCGCCAAGCTGCGCTCCAGTTCTTGACGGCTGTCGAACAGCTCATTGCTGATGCGGCGTTCGCGCTGATAGTTCATCAACGCCCATTCCGTCACCTGCCCTAGGTCGCCTGTCACCTGCATGGCGAGCAGCGCAGCGAACAGCGTAATCGCCACCGCCGCGAATTGAGGAATCTCGAATGTCGCCAGCGACCCCATCGTTATTGCAGGAATGAACACGGTGAGCAATCCCGCAAGGACGAATACGACGAACGTATTCACCGGTCTGAGCATCAGACCAACGACGAACACAATCAGCGGGAACGCGAACGGCAGATACATATTAAGGACTGGATCGCCGAACATCAGACCACTTGCGATGGCGATGAGTCCCCCAAGCGCGTAAGTCCACGAAGCAAATTCAAGACTGCGAGTTTGCTGTGCCTGACGGGTGAGGAAACTTCCAACGGCAAGTAGAACCAATGGGATAAGGAGTGGGCTGACAGGGAGGCGCTGTAGCAGCGCAATATTCAGCAGTATCCATGCGGCGATAAGGCTAACCGTTAGCGTGATGCGCCAAAGCATCCGCAGACGATCCGCTTTTACTTCATTCGCAAACTCGAGGTTTGTAGGGACAACCATGAGGTCACCTAGGCAAACATAAACCAATTTTGGCAGGACAGATTAACGCCATCTTAAGGGCTATTCTGACATCAATGTATTGAGAATACCACTTTTCTTAAAGGTACGATATGTGGGGAAATTCATACATCAAGGGTGCGTTATGAAGAGGTCTGGAGAGCGTACGAAAGTAGTAACATTCATGAGCGGCGCGTAATGAGTACAAGATTGGGCATCCGGTTTTCGCCCATCACGCGCCGCTCATGAGAAGCATCATTTAGTTGAGGTTTTCGAAGATGCCCGCCGCGCCCATGCCGCCGCCGATGCACATCGTCACCATGCCGTACTTGTTCCCGCGCCGCTTCATCTCGTTGATCAACTGCACGGTGAGCTTAGAACCTGTGCAGCCAAGCGGATGACCGAGGGCAATCGCGCCGCCGTTCACATTGACCTTTTCGGGATCCATTTCCAGATGACGGATGACCGCGAGAGACTGCGCCGCAAACGCCTCATTCAATTCGATCAAGTCGATTTCGTTGAGAGTCATGCCCGTGCGTTTCAGGAGTTTGGGAATCGCGTTAATCGGTCCAACGCCCATGATCTCCGGTCGAACACCTGCAACATTGAAACCAACAAAACGCGCCAGCGGTTTTAAGCCCAACTGCGCCGCCTTGCTCGCTTCCATGATAATGACTCCCGCCGCGCCATCGCTCAACGGGCTGGAATTTCCAGCCGTCACACGTCCGCCTTCGCGGAATACAGGCTTAAGTTTCGCCAGCCCTTCGACGGTTGTTTCGCGCCGCAGATGTTCATCTTCGGTGAGCATAATCGTCCGGGTAATGCGTTCGCCGTTTTCGTTGAAGAATGTCTCTTCGACTTCAAACGGCGTGATCTCGCTGCGGAAGTATCCGGCGTCGGTCGCGCGTGCCGCCTTCATATGACTCTGATAGGCGAACTCATCCATATCTTGACGGGTGACGTTGTACTCATCCGCGACATGCTCCGCCGTATGCCCCATCGACATATAGACAGCAGGATCATGTTCCGCCATATACGGATTCGGGCTGATTTTGAAGCCGCTCATCGGGACAAGCGACATCGTTTCCGCACCGCCCGCGATGATCACATCCGCGCCGTTGGAGATGATGCGCTCCGCCGACTGCGCGATTGTCTGCAAGCCGCTTGAGCAAAAGCGGTTAACAGTTTGTCCTGGCACTTCAACAGGCAGCCCGGCGCGCAACGCGATCACACGGGCAAAGTTCAACCCCTGTGAGCCTTCCGGCATCGCGCAGCCGATCACCACATCATCGATCTCATTCGGATCGAGCTTGCCCTGTGTTTGATTCATCAGATCGCGGATCACCGCCGCCGCCATGTCATCCGAACGCACGCTGCGGGTGACACCTTTTTTTGATTTTCCGACGGCGGTACGCGCCGCCGCGACAATTACTGCTTCACGCATAAGGTTACGCTTTCGCCTCACTCAGAAAATAATTCGCTGTCATCAATCGGATGCCCGTTGAGCGCATCCACAACCTGATCTTCTGCACGGATTTCTTCAAGCAGCCGCCGAACGTAGCCTTCCCACCGCCCCGGACGGTAGTAACGCGCCACGCCGCGCCACACGAAAACAGGGGTTTCTTTCTCCGGCGGCGTCTTTGGGATTCCGAACGGCTGGATCGGCATTTCGTCCTGTGGGAACATTTTTACACTAATGAGGAAGTTCTCGATCTGCCCACCGCCCTGAAGCGGCAGCAGCGCTTCCATATGGATTTTTTCATCCTCGTAGATATGTGCGACACGCACACCGTCACGCGGTTCGTATTTGCCGCGTTCGTCGAGGATGGTTAACCCGGTTCGGAATATAACATCCTGTGCGTTTTCCACGCGCTCCCCCTAACTCTTTCATTCATATCCACCCCAACCCCGCCCGCAAGCGGATCACCCCTCCCTGCACCAGCGGGGAGGGGATAGGGGTGGGGTTTAATTCCTCAGCGGCTTATTCGTCTGAAGCATGTGCGCCATGCGTTCGAGCGTCT